>NZ_BCPP01000142.1:0-10077 GCF_016586125.1 Burkholderia sp. E168m23 | reverse complement strand
GGTGCTCGTCGCGTCGTCGATCCGCATCTTTCGCGAGTACGAGCGCGGCGTCGTGTTCATGCTCGGCCGGTTCTGGAAAGTGAAGGGGCCGGGGCTGGTGCTGATCATCCCGATCGTCCAGCAGGTCGTGCGGATCGACCTGCGCACCGTCGTGTTCGACGTGCCGGCGCAGGACGTGATCACGCGCGACAACGTGTCGGTGAAGGTCAATGCGGTCGTGTATTTCCGCGTCGTCGATCCGGAGAAGGCCGTGATCCAGGTCGCGCGCTTCTTCGAGGCGACGAGCCAGCTCGCGCAGACGACGCTGCGCGCGGTGCTCGGCAAGCACGAACTCGACGCGCTGCTCGCCGAGCGCGAACAATTGAACGCGGACATCCAGAAGACGCTCGACGCGCAGACCGATGCGTGGGGGATCAAGGTGTCGACGGTCGAGATCAAGCACGTCGACCTGAACGAGACGATGATCCGCGCGATTGCGCGGCAGGCGGAAGCCGAGCGCGAGCGGCGCGCGAAGGTGATTCATGCGGAAGGTGAGCTTCAGGCGTCGGAGAAGCTGCTGCAGGCCGCGCAGCGGCTCGCGCTGCAGCCGCAGGCGATGCAGTTGCGCTATCTGCAGACGCTGACGACGATCGCGGCGGACAAGAATTCGACGATCGTGTTTCCGCTGCCGGTCGATCTGCTGGGGGCGTTGCTGGATCGGCTGGGCCCGTCGCGCGAGCCTTAAGACGCGCGTGCGCCGTCCCGCAAGACGCCGCGGGCCGATGTCGATGAGCGCGGGAGCCGCGGCCCGCGCCCGGCGGCCAGCGCCCGCCCGCGTCAGGCCAGCAGCTTGCGCTCGGCCTTGCCGTACTTGATCGACTTCTCGTCCGGAATCATCAGCCCCGTATGCTCGTCGCGGCCCTGCAGCAGGAAACGCGCGTCCGGGTTGCCGATCTGTTCGGCCGCGAGCTTGCTGTCCGCGCCGATCTCGCCCTTCTTCATCCGGTTGACGATCACGCCGGCCGCGGTGTCCTTGAAATCGCGCAGCATCCACGCGTCGCCATCGCTGTCGCCGAATACCAGCAGCGGCCCGTAGCCCTTCTTCGACACGAGCACGTTGCGAATGCCCACCGTCTTGCCGGGCCCCCAGTTGAAGTGCCAGCCGGCCGGATAGGTGCTCGTGTACTTGCCGTCCTGCATGTCGAGACGCAAGCCGATCACGTTCTCCGGCGGCACGCCATAGCCATAGTTCGGATTGCCGGCGAACACGCGCACGACGTCGTCGAGCGACGCGGTGCTCACGTACACGTCGATGCCGTTCGCCCGCAGCGTATGCATCACCGCGCGGATTTCCTCGTGAATGCGGATGCCGTGGAAATGCGTATCGGCCACCACGCCGGCCTTGCCCGGCAGCGTCTTCGGGCTTTCGTAGCGGACCTTGCGCAGCGCGTCGCCGATCCCGTAGTTGTTCGACGCTTGCGCCATCGCCTGCAACTCGGCGGTCGTCATGTTCTGGTAGAAGTAGATGATCCACTTGTAGCCGATTTCGAGCGGATGCGTGTCGCAGATCGCGTCGTACATGAAGTACAGCTTCGCGCGGAAATCCTTGAACTGGTCGGTCTCGCGGATCTCGTCGAGGCTCTTGTCGCCGCCGAAGCCCTGGTAGTTCGCATGGAGCCAGCGGTAGTCGGACTCGACGTCGGCCGCGAGGTCCTCCATCGTCACCGGCTTGCCGTCGACGGTCGTGTAGTCCTTCATGAACGCGCCCTTCGGCACGTCCTTCCACATCACGGCGACGAATTCGTCCGGCGTCAGCTTGTACTGCAGATGGTTGATCTGGTACATCAGCAACGCCTCTTCGCAGTCGTTCATGATGCACGTGTTGTCCCAGTCGAACACCGCATACGGGCGGCGCTTTGCGTCGTAGCGGGCGCTCGCGACGCCATGCTGGTCGAGCACCGCCTGCAGGCGCGCGGCGTTGAACGGCGACCAGCGGCCGGGGTCCAGCGCGTCCGGGGCGGTTGCGCTCTTCGCGCCGGCGATGCCGGCCTTGAGCATCAGCGGCGTCGCAGCGGTCGCCGCGGCAAGGGTGTTCATGAACTGGCGGCGTTGCATGGTCTCTCCGTTGAAATGCCGAATCGGCTTCGGTCGCTGCCCCGCGCGACGCGCGACACACCGGCCTCGCGAAGCCGCAAAGGCTTCGAATCGGGGCGGATGATGTGACGAAATTATTTCGGCAATTTGACAGCGTCCCACCGTGACACGACGGGGAGTTGATCCGGCGCGACATGCCGGGCCGTGTGGAAGCCTTGCCTGGCGCGATCCCTGTCGACTTCCCTGCTGAGGACGCACGGACAAGCGACGCCCATCCAGCCCCGAGCGCCTGAAATCTAGAGCTTCCCCTCCATTTCGGCCCTTCATTAGGAGAAGTCCTCATCTCCAAGGGCTGGCGCGCGACCGCGAACCGGCTATGATCATTACATTACTCAATGACACATTAAATGCTGACTGAATAAGCCGTATGACGATGGACGCCGGCGGATGCATCCAGATCAGCACCCCAAGCCTTGCCCAGGACCCGCCCTACGCCGACACGCAAACGCGGGCCGACACATGGAGACGCATCATGACCGCCCACCATCCGCTGCCGGAAGTCCACCTCGACGAGCTGCCGCAATTCCGCGCGGTCCAGCAACTGGCCTACCGCTGCGTCGAAACCGTCGGCGCGATGCTCTACCCCGGCATCACCGAGAAGGAGGCCGCGCGCCTCCTGACCGAATGGCTGCAGGACAACGGCGTGCACGACTGGCTGCACAAGCCGTTCGCGTGGTTCGGCGACCGCACCGCGTTCGAGGGCTTCTCGGGCCTCAAGCACATGGGCGGCTTCAATCTCGCGTTCTTCCCGAGCAACCGCCAGCTCGAAACCGACATGCCGGTGATCCTCGACGTCGCGCCGGTGCTCGACGGCATCGTCGCCGACGTCGGCTACGCGCACTGCCTGGGCCGCAACCCGATCCTCGAGCAGTTGCAGGACGACCTGATGGACCATCGCGACATGATCGTGCGGCTCGTGAAGGCGCGCCGGCCGATGGCGGAAGTCGCGCAGGAAGTCGACGCGCTGTGCCGCCGCCAGGGCGTCGAGCCGCGCCACAAGGCCTATCCGTTCAAGGTGCTCGCGCATCGCGTCGCGAAGATCCACAAGCTGTCGAAGCCGCGCTTCGTCGCGCGCTTCGGGCTGAACGCGACACGCAACCTGCTGCTCGACCAGGGCCGCGCGGCGAAACAGCAGGGCTGGTCGCCGCTGTGGTCGATCGACCGCCGCTCCGAGCATGCGCCGGTGCCGGGCCTGTGGGCCGTCGAGCCGCATCTCGGCTTCGCCGGCGTCGGCGCGAAATTCGAGGAGCTGCTCGTGATCACCGACGACGACGCGTACTGGCTCGACGAGGATCTGCCGCACGTGCGCCGCTGGCAGCGCCGCCAGGCCGAGCGCGCGCAGGCTGCGTCGACCTTGTCGGCCGCCGCCTGACGAACCACCCACCTCCCGACTCCCTGAACGACGGACTCACGATGCAGCCTCTTTCCGACGAAGCGCCGCTGGCCCTGTTCGAATCGGTTCACAGCGAAACGGCGGTCGCCTCCGGCGACCTGACGCTCGCGGTCCGGACCTGGGGCGACCCGGCCCGCTCGCCGGTCGTGCTGGTACACGGTTATCCCGACGACAGCAGCGTCTGGCAGCACGTCGCGCCGCTGCTCGCGCGCCGGCACTACGTGATCGCGTACGACGTACGCGGCGCGGGCTTGTCGGGCGTGCCGACGCGCACGGCCGACTACCATCTCGCGAAGCTGACCGACGATTTCGTCGCGGTGATCGATGCGCTCTGCCCCGGCCGCGCCGTGCATCTGGTCGCGCACGACTGGGGCTCGATCCAGGGCTGGGAATTCGTCACCGATCCGCGCCTGGCCGGCCGCATCGCGTCGTACACGTCGTGCTCGGGGCCGTGCCTCGACCACGTCGGCTTCTGGCTGCGCGAACGCGTGCTGCACCCGACGCCCGCGTCGCTGGCGAAGCTCGGCGGCCAGCTCGTGCGTTCGTGGTACGTCTATCTGTTCCACCTGCCGTTCATCCCCGAGCTCGGCTGGCGGCTGTGGCTCGGCCGCGCGTGGCCGAGCCTGTTGCGCCGGCTCGAGAAAACGCCCGCCGCGCCACGCCCGACCCAGGCCGACGACGGCGCGCACGGCGTACGGCTCTATCGCGCGAACTTCATCCGCTGCCTGTTCGCGCCGCGCGAACGCTACGCGCACGCACCGGTGCAGACGATCGTGCCGCTCGGCGACAAATACGTGAGCCCCGCGCTGTCCGAGAACCTGTCGCGCTGGGTGCCGCAGTACTACCGCCGCGAAGTCGCGGCCGGCCACTGGCTGCCGCTCGCCGATCCCGCGCGCTTCGCGGCGCTCGCCGAGCAATTGATCGACGCGGTCGAATCCGGCGACGAACCGCCCGCGCTCGCGAACGCGCGCCGTCGCGCCACCAGCGGACGCTTCAGCGGCAAGGTCGCGGTCGTCACCGGCGCGGGCAGCGGGATCGGCCGCTGCGCGGCGCTGGCCTTCGCACGCGAAGGCGCGACGATCGTCGCCTGCGACATCGATCTCGCGAGCGCCGAACGCACCGCGCTGCTGATCGGGCTGACCGGCGCCCAGGCCCATGCGAAACGCGTCGACGTCGGGTCCGCCGACGAGATGGAAGCGCTCGCGGCGTGGGTCGGCAGCGAACTCGGCGGCGCGGACGTCGTGATCAACAACGCGGGCATCGGCATGGCCGGCGGCATCCTCGACACGAGCGCGCGGCACTGGGAGCGCATCCTGCACGTGAACCTGTGGGGCGTGATCCACGGCTCGCGGCTGTTCGCGCAGCAGATGGCCGCGCGCGGCACCGGCGGGCACATCGTCAACACCGCGTCGGCCGCCGCGTTCGGCCCGTCGCGCGACCTGCCCGCGTATGCGACGACGAAGGCCGCGGTGCTGATGCTCAGCGAATGCATGCGCGCGGAACTCGCGGAGCAAGGCATCGGCGTGACGGCCGTGTGCCCCGGTTTCGCGGAAACCGGAATCATGGCGTCGACGCACTACGCGGGCGCCAACGCACAGGACGAAGCGCGGCTGCGCAAGCGCGCGACGAAGCTGTACCAGATGCGCGGCCTGAAACCGGAAACCGTCGCGCAGGCGATGGTCGACGGCGTGCTGCGCAACCGCCCCGTCGTCGCGGTCGGCGGCGAAGCGCACGCGCTGCGCTTCGTCGGCCGCTTCATGCCGTGGCTGGGCCGGATGATCGCCCGCGTCAGCATGGCATCGCATTGACGGCGCACGACGCCGCACAGGGAGACAACATGACCGATACCGCCGACTATCACAAGATCAAGGCCCGGCACGTGAAGTTCGACTTCAGCGACACGCCGGTCACCTGGGTGCCGAACGATCCGGGCAGCACGCACATCATCAACACGCTGAACCTGCTGTTCCCGGAAGGCGAGCTGTGGTTCTGCCGCGTGTACAACAAGGCGCTGCCGCTGATCACCGATGCACGCCTGCGCGACGAAGCCGAAGGCTTCCTGCGGCAGGAAGCCGTGCATTCGCGCTCGCACGGCGGCGTGCTGAAGCACTACTACGACCGCCACGGCATCGACACGAAGCCGTTCACGCAGAAGCTCAACCGCCTGTTCACGCGCGTGCTGGGCGAGCAGCCGCTGGGGCTGAAGATCGGCCATACGCGCTTCTGGCTGCGGCAGCAGCTGGCCGTGATCGCGTCGCTCGAGCATTTCTTCGGCTATCTCGGCAACTGGGTGCTCAACGCGCACGGTCTCGACGAAGGCCGCGCCGACCCGACGATGGTCGACCTGCTGCGCTGGCATGGCGCCGAGGAAGTCGAGCACCGCACCGTCGCGTTCGACATCTACCGTCACATGGGCGGCACCTATCCGGAACGCTGCGTGCACATGGCGTTCGTGATCCTGCTGCTGCTCTACTACATCACGACTGGTGCGAAGTTCATGTACCGGCGCGACCCGGACGCCGGCCGCTACCCGGGCTTCGTGCTCGCGTGGTGGCGGGGTTCGCGACGCGGGCACCTGCCGTCGTTCTGGAAGGTGATCGGCGCGGCGCTGCGCTATTTCAAGCCGGGCTATACGCCGCACCACGAAGGTTCGACCGAGCAGGCGCTCGCCTACCTCGCCCGCTCGCCGGCCGCGCAGGCGGCCGCGCACGGCGGCAACTGGGGCGCGGCGAAAGGGGCGTGACCGGGCTTCCGGCCGGCTCGGCGGGCGGCGCCCGCCGAAATGCGTACAATCGCGGCTTCAATTTCCCGGAGGTGCCGCGATGGCCATGAAGAAAACCGATCTCGAAAAGAACAAGGCGCTCAAGCTGACGCACGCGATGAAACAGTCGAGCTCCGCGCGTTTCGGCAAGGGCGCCGACGAAGCGGCCAAGCTGGACCGCCGCGCGCAGCGCAAGCTCGACCAGGAACAGGGCCTCGTGCCGTTCGCGTGCAAGCTCAACGCCGAGCTCGTCGAGCAACTGAAGGCGCGCGCGGCCACGCACCCGGAAGGGATGACGGGCCTGCTGTCCGAACTGCTCGTGAACGGCCTCGCGCAACGCGACGCGTAACCGCCACGTATCTCGAAATTTCCGTTGACAGCACTGCGCCGCGACGACACACTCGTTCGCATGCCTACGTTCAAGCTCGTCGCCATCGCGATTCATTGCCCGGTGAACATTCGAAAGAATGGATCACGGGAGGCGCTTGTGCGTTAGCAATCGAGCAGTACCGCATGTCACACAAGGCCTCGCCGGAAACGGATGAGGCCTTTTTGTTCTGGTGCACGTCATCCGTCCGGCTCACTGAATGGAGCAGACGATGGACCAGGCAAGCCCCCTGTTCGAACGCCGCGATCGGCGCCCCGCCGGCACGATCGCATTACCGACCGTCGTGATCCGTTTCGCGGTCGCGCCGCGCACGACGATGACCTGGCGCGCGCCGCAGGACGCGGAGATCCGCGCGCACGGCGCGGCGCTGTGGATCACGCGCCCGCCGAATGTCGACGATTACTGGGTACAGCCCGGCGACGTGCTGCGCATCGCGCGCGGCGAGCGCATCTGGCTCGGCACCGATGCCGACCGGTCGGCCGAAGCGACGATCACGACCGCGTACGTGCGACGCGGCGAACGGGTCAGGCGCATGCTCGCGCAAGTGCAACGTTTGCTCGTCGGGATAGGGAGAAGGAGCGGATGAGCGGCGCGCCGTTACGCGTGCGTCAAGTACACGACACGCGCAACGGCCGCGACCGGAAACGGACGCACCCGCGGCGCAACGCGTCGCGGGTGCGCATCGAAGGACGCGGCACGCCGGTGCGTGCCGCGAGCGATCGCGCGCCGTGCGCAGCGAGAGGATGCAGCAGGTGCATCAGGTGCTGGCGGCGAGACGCGGGCCCGTGCTTCGTGGAGTGGAATCGAGGTCGGGACGTTGCGCGGCCTGCGAGGTCACCCACGGATCGATGCCCTGTTTCTGCACCTCTTCGAGGAATGACACACGTGTGCGCCAGTAATCCGCCTGTAATTTCGCATCGATGACGCGCTGTTCGGCTGCGAACAGTTCCATGCGCGCCGTCACGAGCATCGACGCAGCGGTTTTTTCCGGCGTGGGGGCGTGTCGCATCGCCCAACGGCTGATCCAGTTCAACATGCTGACCTCCGTGATTACGGACGAACCCGCATCGGGCAATCGCAGCCGGCCGTGCCTGCCCAAACGCGCAACGGCCTTGACCACCATTCACCGCCTGGCCTGCACGGACTGCAACTCCCCCGCATCGGCAATAACCGGCCGGCGTGTGCATGCGCGGTGTATCTATCCTAGAAAGACTTGCCGGTTTACGCGATGGGGTCTTGCAATCTTTTACACAGAAACCACAGTCGCGCCCGCATCGCGAAATGACGGTTGCGGACGGGACGGCTTCGGCGCACGATAATCCGATCCCTGCACCCGCCTGGCCTGACGAATGGCCGCTGCACGCCGCTGCCGCGCCGTGTATCCGCGCCGGCAGCACACGTGCGGACATGCGCACCCGCCGCCTGCACCGCGTTCGTGCAGCATGCGGGCGCTCCGTTTCAGTCGCATGTCATCGTGCACCGCCCGCGCGCAACGCAGCCGGCGTGCCGTTGCGCACGCATCGGCCCGTTTCTCCCACCTGCCCCGCGTCGTTTCCATCGTTTCAGCCATTTCTGCCGGCCCATGCCGCGCGAACCGGTAAAATGCGCGCCTTCGCCGCACGGGCGGGCCGCCAGACCGTTCGCGCGCAGGCAACCGATCGTGCCCTCCAACTATATCGTCCGAGCTATCCGCGCTATTACAATCCGCCGATAGCCGGACAATAGTGGCTGGTTACAGTTAGCCGGCCGCGCTGCCTGTACAACAATTCGGCACAACAATCAACACGACAACCCGACCGGAGAAACGCCTTCATGGAATCCATCAAGCGGTATTTCGGCTTCGCTGAAGCCGGCACCGATTTCCGCACCGAAATACTCGCGGGCGTCACCACGTTCCTGACGATGGCCTACATCATCTTCGTCAACCCCGCGATCCTCGGCGACGCCGGCATGCCGAAGGAATCCGTGTTCGTCGCGACCTGCCTCGTCGCGGCGCTGGCGTCGATCATCATGGGGCTGTACGCGAACTACCCGATCGCCTGCGCGCCCGGCATGGGCCTGAACGCGTATTTCGCGTACACGGTCGTCAAGGGGATGGGCTTCACGTGGCAGGCGGCGCTCGGCGCGGTGTTCATCTCCGGCTGCCTGTTCCTGCTCGTCACGCTGTTCCGCGTGCGCGAGGCGATCGTCAACGGCATTCCGAAATCGCTGCGGATTTCCATTACCGCCGGTATCGGCCTGTTCCTCGGCATCATCTCGCTGAAGACGTCGGGCGTGATCGTCGGCAACCCGGCCACGCTCGTCACGCTCGGCGACCTGCACAAGCACGAGACGATCCTCGCGATCGTCGGCTTCTTCACGATCGTCACGCTCGACCACCTGCGCGTGCGCGGCGCGATCCTGATCGGCATCATCGGCGTAACGATCCTGTCGTTCTTCTTCGCCGGCAACCAGTTCCACGGCGTGTTCTCCGCGCCGCCGTCGATCGACGCGACGCTGTTCAAGCTCGACATCGGCGCCGCGCTGTCGACCGGCATCATCAACGTGATCCTCGTGTTCTTCCTCGTCGAGCTGTTCGACGCGACCGGCACGCTGATGGGCGTCGCGAATCGCGCGGGGCTGCTCGTCGAAGGCAAGATGAACCGCCTGAACAAGGCGCTGCTCGCCGACAGCACGGCGATCGTCGCGGGCTCGGTGCTCGGTACGTCGTCGACCACCGCGTATATCGAAAGCGCGTCGGGCGTGCAGGCCGGCGGCCGCACCGGCGTGACGGCCATCACCGTCGCGGTGCTGTTCCTCGCGTGCCTGTTCATCGCGCCGCTCGCCGGCGTCGTGCCGGCGTACGCCACGGCGCCCGCGCTGCTGTACGTGTCGTGCCTGATGCTGCGCGAAATGGTCGAAGTACCGTGGGACGATGCGACGGAAGCCGTGCCGGCCGCGCTGACCGCGCTGCTGATGCCGTTCACGTACTCGATCGCGAACGGCGTCGCATTCGGCTTCATCGCGTACGGCGGCCTCAAGCTGCTGACGGGCCAGGGCCGCACGGTCAAGCCGATCGTCTGGATCATCGCGGCCGTGTTCCTGTTCCGCTTCTTCTATCTCGGCAGCGAGTAAGCGAAGCGCATCGCACGATGAAACGAAAAAACGCCACCTTCGGGTGGCGTTTTCACTGTGCGTGCCGTGCCGCCTTGTCCACGTGGATCAAGGCGTTGCGACGCCCTTGAGCTCCGCATCGTACAGCCGCTGGGCCAGCGTCGAATCGAGCGTCTCGACGCGGCGATACAACTGCACCGCGTCATCGACCCGCCCGGTGCGGCGATAAGCGACCGCCAGGTTGGCCATGATTTGCGCGTCATCGGGATACGCGCGGTTCATTTCCTCGAAGATCCCGACTGCCGCATC
>NZ_BCPP01000141.1:0-10082 GCF_016586125.1 Burkholderia sp. E168m23 | reverse complement strand
TGCCGTGTGGCGCATGCCGTTGCAGGCCGACGGGTCGGTCAGCAAGGTCAGCCAGTTCTTTACCTCCTACGGACCGAGCGGGCCCGACGGCCTCACCGTCGATCTCGAAGGCCGCCTGTTCGTCGCGAATCCGGGGCTCGGCCGCGTGTGGGTGCTCAACCATTGCGCGGAGCCCGTCGAGATCCTGACCGGACCGAAAGGGGCGTCGCTCACGAGCGTGTGCTTCGGCGGCCCGGACATGAAGACGCTTTTCATCACCGAATCGACGTCCGGTTCCGTCCTGAAAGCGGACATGAGTATTGCCGGCCCGCTGCCGAAACAGGCAGCGAAACGGGCAGTGAAGCAGGACTGAGACCCACGAGCCGGGAAGCCGCGCATCGGCTTCCCGCCCGCATGCCGAAAGATCGCGCCGCCAGCCGCGCGACGAAGGAGACAAGCATGACCATTTCGCACGCGCTGCATGCCGGCGATGACGCCCCGCGCGCCGACGCGCCGTCCTCGGCGCAGCTTGCCGGCGACGATTACGCGGCCAGCGAGCGCACGCTCGCCAAGGCGTTCCGGCGCATTCTGCCGTTCATCTTCGTCTGCTACGTGATCAGCTATCTCGACAGGACCAACGTCGGTTTCGCGGCGCTCACGATGAACAAGGATCTCGGTCTGACGGCCGAGCAGTTCGGTGTCGGTGCAGGCCTCTTCTTCATCGGCTATTTCCTGTTCGAGATTCCGAGCAACCTGATCATGCAGAAGGTCGGGGCGCGCGTATGGATCGCGAGAATCATGATCACGTGGGGCCTGTTCTCGATGGCGACGGCATTCGTCGTCGGACCGAAGAGCTTTGCGGCCGCGCGTTTTCTGCTCGGGCTCGCCGAGGCGGGGTTCACGCCCGGCATCTACCTGTATTTCACGCACTGGTTTCCCGGCAAGTGGCGCGCGAAGGTGACGGCCGCCTTCCTCGTCGGCATTCCCGTCGCGAACATGATCGGCTCGCCGATTTCGGGCGCGCTGCTCGAACTCGGCGGCCTGCATGGGCTGCGCAGCTGGCAGTGGCTGCTGCTGATCGAAGGCGTCCCTGCGGTGATGCTCGGCATCGCGTGCCTGTTCGTGCTGGCCGACCGTCCAGAGAAAGCCGCGTGGCTCAGTGACGAAGAGAAGGCGTCGCTCGCGAAGCGCCTCGCGTTCGAGCAGCGCGACATCGGCGCGAAGCACGGCAGCACACTGCGCGACGCGATGACGAACTGGCGTGTGTTCGTGCTCGCGTTCGTCAACTTCTGCGGGATCGTCGGCTCGCTCGGCGTCGGCTTGTGGATGCCGCAGATCATCAAGCAGTTCGGCGTCGAACACGCGGTGGTCGGCTGGCTGACGGCCATCCCGTATGCGATCGGCGCCGGTGCGATGCTCTGGTGGGCGCGTCTCGCCAATCGCGCTGCCAACCGTATTCCGTATGTTGCCGGTGCGCTCGCGCTGGCCGCGGCGGCGTTGTGTGCGAGCGCCTTCATTCATGCGCCGGTTTTCAAGCTGATCGCACTGTGCGTCACGGTGAGCGGAATCCTCGCGTTCCAGGCGACTTACTGGGCCATCCCGTCGGGATTCCTCACCGGCCGGGCCGCCGCGGGCGGACTCGCGCTGATCGTGTCGGTCGGCAATCTCGGCGGCTTCGTCGGGCCGTCGATGATCGGTGCGCTCAAGCAATTCTCGGGCGGCTTCACCGCGCCGCTCATCGCCGTGTCGGGTGTGCTGCTACTCGGCGCGTTGACCATCGCATGGCTCGGCGATCCGGGCTCGGGCGCCGGCGAAGCGCCTGTCACCCGCGAGGCGTGAATTTTCTTTCGCCAGAACACCCACCCACAAAAAACAGTTTGGAGACTTCATGTTGTCGAATCAGGCCAGCCAGCATTCCCGCCCGAAACCCCGCTTCATGCTCGGCGCCGTCACCGTCGCGAGCGCGGCCTCGTGGTGCGTTGCCGCGCATGCGCAAAGCAGCGTCACGCTGTACGGCATTGCCGATGTCGGCGTCGAACACGTCAACAATACGAATACCGGCGGCGCGCAGACGCGCGAAGCGTCGGGCAATCTGTCCGGTTCGCGCTGGGGACTGAAGGGCGTCGAGGATCTCGGCGGCGGCATGAAGGCCATTTTCCAGCTGGAAAACGGCTTCAACATCAATGACGGCACGACCGCGCAGTCGACGAAAGGTCTCGGTTCGAACGCCGCCACGACGTCGCGGATTTTCGGCCGGCAGGCGTGGGTCGGGCTGGCGTACCGGGGCCAACAACTCACGTTCGGCCGCCAGAACGCGCTTTTTTACGAACAGGCCGTGGCCTTCGACCCGATGGGCGCGTCGTCGCGATACTCGGTGCTGTCGGTCGACTACGCGGCGGCCGCGCGCATCGACAACTCGGTGAAGTACACCGGCGTGTTCGGCCCACTGACGGCGCAGGCCATGTATAGCACCCGCTACGACACCGGGTACGGCGCCGAGGTGCCGGGCGCGCAACTCACCGGCCGCTTCTTCAGCGCGGCGCTGACTTTCTCGCAAGGGCCGCTCGCCGCGAGCGTGTCGTACGAGCAGCGCAACAGCAACACCGTCGCGACCAACACGGGCACCGAGCGGCGCGCCACGGCCGCCGCGTCGTATGCGATCGGACCGGTGAAGGGATTCGCTGGTTATCGCTACCTTCGTGCGTCGAATGCGTTCCTGCCGGCGAACCCGATCCGTGTCGCGAACGGCGCCGAAGCCAGCACGGCGAACCTGTACTGGGCCGGCGCGCAATACGCGGTGTCGCCCGCGTTCGTGGTCACGGCGACGGCCTATTACCAGGACGTGCATTCGACGAGTGCCGACCCGTGGCTCGCCGTGCTCTGTGCGGACTATCTGCTGTCGAAGCGCACCGATATCTATGCGACGGCGGGTTTCGCGCGCAACAAGGGCGGCTCCGCGCTCGGCGTGAACGGCTATGGCACGGTCGCGCCCGATCACAACCAGACGGGTGTGGTGATCGGCATGCGCCAGAAGTTCTGAGGCGAGTGCGATGCAGACCGTTCACGCGCCCCATCTGCCGGTCAGGCCCGAGTGGCTCGCATTGCGCGACGAGCCGGTGCTCGAACCCGAACTCGCCATCGTCGACGCCCATCACCACCTGTGGGACCGCCAGACCGGGCGCTATCTCGCGGACGAGTTCGGCGCGGACGTGCGCAGCGGGCATCGGGTCGTGTCGACGGTCTACGTGCAGTGTCGATCGATGTTGCGCGCAAGCGGGCCGGAGGCGTTCAAGCCGGTGGGCGAAGTGGCATTCGCGAGCGGCGTCGCCGCGATGTTCGACAGCGGCGCATACGGCCCCACGCGCTGTTGCGAGGCCATCGTCGGCGGCGCCGATCTGTCGCTCGGCGCGGAACTCGAGGCGGTGCTCGACACGATGCTGCAGGTGTCCGGCGGGCGATTGCGCGGCATCCGCAATCCGCTCGCGTGGCATGCGAGCCCCGACGTGCGGTCGAGCCCGGTGACGCCGCCGCGCGACCGGATGTCGGAGCAGGCTTTCAGGCAGGGCGTGGCGACGCTCGGCCGCTACGGACTGTCGCTCGACGCGTGGGTCTATCACACGCAGCTCGACGACCTGTACGAACTCGTGCGCGCGTCCGAGGACGTCATCGTCGTCATCGACCACTTTGGCGGCCCCGTCGGCGTGGGGCCGCATGCCGGCCGGCGTGCCGAAGTGCATGCGCAGTGGAAACGGCAGCTCGGGCGTCTCGCCGCGCTGCCGAACACGCGCATGAAGCTCGGCGGCGCGGGCATGACCGTGTTCGGTTTCGATTTCGCCGCGCGCGAGTTGCCGCCGTCGTCGCAGGACCTGGCGGCCGCGTGGCAGCCGTATTTCGACACCTGCGTCGAGCTTTTCGGCGTCGATCGCTGCATGTTCGAAAGCAACTTCCCCGTCGACAAGGGGATGTTCAGCTATCGCGTGCTGTGGAACGCCTTCAAACGACTCGCGTCCGCGATGTCGGCCGACGAAAAGGCCGCGCTGTTCAGCCGGACGGCCGCCTCGACGTATCGCGTCGCGATTCCCGGAGACAACCCATGAAGACGACTGCAACCGCGGCGACGCAGGACATCGATTCCGCCGCCGCAGAAAAAGGGCTCACGCGCGTGACCGGTATCGAGTGGCGTGCGCTGTCGCTCGCGGGGCTCGGCTGGACGTTCGAGAGCTACGACTCGTTCCTGCTGTCGCTGCTGCTGCCGACGCTCGCGCTGCAGTTCGGGCTGAACAAGGCGCAGCTCGGCATGTTCACGAGCGTCACGGCGGCCGGACAGATCATCGGCGGCATTCTGTTCGGTTTCGTGTCGGACCGGATCGGGCGCGTGCGCACCGCGCTGCTCTGCGTCGGCATCTACTCGCTGTTTTCCGGCCTGATCGCATTTGCGCCCGATGCGCATGCGTTCGCCACGTTGCGCTTTTTCGGCGCGCTCGGCATGGGCGGGACCTGGACCGCCGGCGCGGCGCTCATCGCGGAGACCTGGCATCCGGGCCGGCGCGGCAAGGGTGGCGCGCTGATGCAGATGGGCTTGCCGATCGGCGCGATTCTCGCGATCGCGATCTCGGGCATCGTCGGCGCCACGCATGGCGGATTGGGCGGCGACAGCTGGCGTCTGCTGTTCCTGATCGGTGCGTCGCCGTTCTTCATTCTGTTCTGGGTCGCGCGCAAGACGCCGGAGTCGCCGATCTGGCTCGAGCGCAGGCACGCGAAGCCGCAGGCTCGCAAGCCCGACACGGCCGGTCACGAGAAGCTGAACGTACGCGGCCTGCTCACCGCCTTCTGCTTCATCTTCTTTCTGCAGTATCTCTATTGGGGTGTATTCACGTGGACGCCGACGTTCCTGATCACGGTGAAGCACCTCGACTTCGTGCATAGCCTGAAGTTCGTGCTGGCGCTGCAGTTCGGCGCGATCACCGGGTTCCTGCTGTTCTCGGCGTGGGTCGACCGGCTCGGCCGGCGGCCGATGTTCCTGGCCTACCTGGTGGTCGGCGCGCTGGCCGTCGGCGTGTATATCGTGTCGGCGAATCCGTTGCTGCTGATGACCGCGATCTTTCTGACGGGCTTCAGCGTGAACGGCATCTTCGCGGGCGCCGGCCCGTTCCTCGCGGAGATCATCGGCAATACGGCATCGCGCGGCTTCTTCATGGGTCTCGCGTACAACGGCGGCCGGCTCGGCGGCTTCATCGCGCCGTTGATCATCGGTGCGCTGGCGTCGACGTCGGGCGGCTTCGTGCTCGGGCTCGCGACGACGATCGTCGCGTTCGTCGCCGCGGCCGCGGTCGTGCTGTTCGCGCCCGAAACGCGCGGGAAGACGTTGTCATGACCGTCGCGACGCAAGCGGGGTGGGTGAACAGGCTGTTTCCGGCGCTGACGGAGGCATCGCTGCGGCGCTACCTGAGCGGGCAGGTCGCGTCGGTGCTCGGCAGCTGGACGCAGAACGTCACGCTGAATCTGCTGATCTATCACCTGTCCGGCTCGGCGGCGATCCTCGCGCTGCTCAACTTCCTGCTGTACGGGCCGCAGTTGATCGTCGCGCCGGTGGCGGGCTCCCGCATCGGCACGGCCAACGCGCGCCGCGTGACGCTCTGCGTGCTGACGACGTCGCTGCTGCTGACGGGCAGCCTCTTCACGTTGTCGCTGCTCGGCCTGCTCGGCGTGAAGCTGATCCTCGCGCATGCGCTGGCGATCGGCGTGTCGAGCGCGGTGGAAACGCCGGCGCGGCAGGTGCTGCTGCTGACGAGCCTGCAGGATGCGACGCACACGTCCAACGCGGTCGCGATGAACACGATGGTCTACAACGTCGGGCGCATGGTCGGCCCGACCATCGCCGGATTCGTCTATCCGACGCTGGGCCCCAGGACGTCGTTTGCGATCTATGCGCTTGCGCTGTGCTTCATGGCGGCGTGCGTGCGGTCGATCCGGACCGCGACGGTGGACCGCCCGTCGCGCGCGGAAAGCGGCCTGCGCGACGCGGTCGGCTACGTGCTGTCCGATGCGTTCTCGGCCCGCTATCTGCCGATTCTCGCGTGCATCGGCTTGTTCGCCGGCAGCTACCAGACGCTCGTGCCGCTGCTCGCGGATCAGGGTTTTCACGACGCGGCGCGCTTTACCGGCGTGTTCTTCGCGTGCGCCGGCGCCGGCTCGTTGAGCGCGGCGGTGCTGCTGTCGTCGGCGTTCGGGCCGCGCGCGTCGCGCCGGTTCATCGCCTATGCACCGTGGACGGCAGTCGGCGCGCTGGCCGTACTGGCCGCGACGACCGATGCGGCGGGATCGATTCCCGCGTTCTATGCGCTCGGCTTCAGCCTCACGTTCGCGGCCACGTCGACGAACGCGACGATTCAGCGGCAGTGCCCGGAGCATGTGCGCGGCGGGCTCGTCGGGATGTACGGCATGGCCTACAACGGCACGATGCCGTTCGGTTACCTGCTCGTCGGCAGCGCATCGGAGGCGCTCGGCGTGCGACACACCTTCGCCGCCATGGCCGCCGTGCTGGCGTGCGGCGTGGTGGCGGTCATCGCGTGGCAACGGTTCACAGGAACGCGCTCAGGCGCACAATAAACGGAGACAACATGCAAGCCGGTTTCATGGAAGCGTCCGCGATCGAGCGCCGGACCATACGAAAGATCGTCTGGCGACTCGTTCCCTTCTTGATGATCTGCTACCTGCTTGCCTTCATCGACCGGGGCAACGTGGGGATGGCGTCGCTGCAGATGAACCACGACCTCGGGATGTCGGCGCAGGTCTTCGGTTTCGGCAGCAGCCTGTTCTTCATTTCATACTTCTTTTTCGAAGTGCCGAGCAATCTCGCGCTGCAGAAATACGGCGCCCGGATCTGGATCGCGCGGATCATGATCACGTGGGGCATCGTGTCGGCGGCGACCGCGCTCGTGCACAACGCGACGACGTTCTACGTGCTGCGTTTCCTGCTGGGCGCGGCCGAGGCCGGCTTCTTCCCGGGCGTGCTGCTGTATTTGTCGTACTGGATTCCCGCGCAGTACCGGGCGCGGATTGTCGCGACGTTCATGGTCGCGATTCCGGCCGCGAGCTTCATCGGCTCGCCGATCTCCGCGCTGCTGTTGCAGATGGACGGTGTCTGGGGCCTGCGCGGCTGGCAGTGGCTGTTCATCCTCGAAGGCATTCCCACCGTGCTGCTCGGCATCGCGTGCCTGTTCATGCTGACGAACAAGCCGGAGAACGCGAGGTGGCTCGACGACGACGAGCGCGCGTGGCTCTCGAACGCGCTGGCCGCCGGCCACAAGACACGCAAGAAGGTGCCGTCGCTGCCGCTTGCGCAGCTGTTCCGCAACCGCTACGTGCTGTGCCTCGCGCTCGTCGACACGTGTGCTTCCGCGGCAGGCAGCACGCTGTCCGTGTGGCAGCCGCAGTTGCTGAAGTCGTTCGGCTTGACCGTCATGGAAACCGGCCTGCTGAACTCGGTGCCGTACGCGGTGGCCTCGATCCTGATGGTCTACTGGGGCCGGCGCTCGGACCGCCTTGGCGAACGCCGCTGGCACACGGTCGTGCCGATGCTGCTGATCGGCGTGGGGCTGTTCGCGACGTCGCTGAGCGGATCGCTGCTGCCCACGATCTGCATGCTCTGCGCGGTGCTGGTCGGCGCATATTCGTTCAAGGGCCCGTTCTGGGCGCTCGCGACCGACATGCTGTCCAACAGCACCGTGGCCGCCGGGCTCGCGACGGTCAACGCGATCGCGAACCTGCTCGGCGGCGGGCTGATGGTGAACGTGTACGGGTGGGTGAAGGCGGCGACGGGCAGCTACGCGCTCGCCTTGATGCCGCTCGCGATCCTCACGCTCGTCAGCGTCGCGACGCTGCTGCTGCTCACGCGCAATCATGCGGCCGGCAAGCTGGTCGGCAAGACGGGGACCATCTGATCATGGCGCGCATCGCGAGACGCGGGTTCCTCCGGATCGCCGGCGCGACGCTGGCTTCGGCCGCATTGCCGAGGCTGGCCGCGGCCGACGAAACGTGGTCGAGCGGCACCGAGCGGCCGGCGTTCCGGTTGCCCGACGGGGCGATCGACTGTCACATGCACATCTACGACGACCGGTTCCCGGTCGCGCCGGGTACGACGCTGCGGCCGCCGAATGCGACCGTCGCGCAATACCGAAGCGTGCAGGCGCGTATCGGCGTGAAGCGCAACGTGGTCGTGACGCCGTCGACGTACGGGACGGACAATCGCTGCACGCTGGCGGCGATCGCGCAGTTCGGCGCCGACGCGCGCGGCGTCGCCGTGGTCGACGGCACCGTGAGCGACGACGAACTTCGGGCGCTCGATCGCGGCGGCATCCGTGCGATCCGGTTCAACCTCAGCTATCCGGGCGCGACGACGCTCGACATGCTGGCGCCGCTCGCCGCGCGCATCGCGAACCTCGGATGGCATATCGAGCTGGTGGTGCAGGGTGCGCGGCTGCCGGAGCTGGAGCCGCATCTTGCAGCGCTGCCTTGCCCGCTCGTCATCGACCATATCGCGCATGTGCCGCAGCCCGGCGGGCTGTCGTCGGCCGCGTTTCGTACCGCGCAACGCCTCGTGGAAAAGGGCCATACGTGGATCACGTTGTCGGGGCCGTACGTCGACAGCAAGACGGGCGCGCCCGCCTACGACGACGTCGCGCCGGTCGCGAAGGCGCTGATCGACATGGCGCCGGAGCGCATGCTGTGGGGCACCGACTGGCCGCACCCGACGCAGAAGACGGACAAGCCGGACGACGCAAGCTTGCTGGACGTGATCGCCGGCTGGATCGGGCGGCCGGACTGGCAGCAGCGGATATTCGTCACGAACCCGGCGAAGTTGTACGGATTTGCATAGCGCGGGGAGGCGGTCGGAAGCTTGAAGCCGCTGACGAAACGATGTCATCCTAAATTGGTGAAGACGTTTGCCCGACCAACGTATCTTCGCGCATGTCGTCGAACCGAAAAGCACGCTACGACGCGTCGCGCTCCGTCACATGCTCGAGCAAATGCGCGACGAAGCGGGTGAGCTTCGGCAGCGGGCGCCGGTCTTGTCGATACACGATATGAACGGGGTGCGGCTTCGGCTCGTAACCTTGCAGCACCTGTACCAGCGCGCCGCTCGCCAGATCGTGGCTCACCAGGACTTCCGGCTGCAGCAGCAATCCCGCGCCTGCGATGGCGGCCATTCGCAGGCCGTTGCCGTCATTGCAAGTGAACCCCGATTCAGCCGAAAAGTGCGTGCTGTCATCGTCGCCGAGCTTCCAGCCGTTGCGGCTGCTCCACACCGTGTGGAACAGGCAGTGATGCGCGCTCAGGTCCTGTGGCGTTTGCGGACGCCCGTACTGAGCGAGATAGCCCGGCGACGCGCAGATCACCATGCGATACCGGGTCAGCGGCCTTGCAACGAGGTCGGCATCACCCAGTTCGCCGATGCGGATCGCCAGATCGAAACCCTCGTCGATCAGGTCGACGTTGCGATTGCTCAATTCCAGCTCGACGCGTACGAGCGGATACCGCTGCCGGAAAGTCGCGGCTAGCGGCGCGATGACACAGGCGCCGAAGGTGATCGGCGCGCTGATTCGCAACGTACCGGAGGGCGACGCGCGTAGCCGTTCGACCGACGTTTCGGCGATGCGCATGTGTTCGAGCGCACGCTTGGCGTCTTCGTAGAACACGCGACCGGCATCGGTCAGGTTCTGGCGCCGGGTAGTGCGCTCGAGCAGGCGCGCAGCGAGACGCTCCTCCAGTTCGCGCACATATTTGCCGACCATGACCGCCGAGATTTCCAGCCGCCGCGCCGCCTCGGTGAAGTTGCCGCCTTCGACGACGGCAACGAAGGTTTCCATGGCACGCAGTCTGTCCATATTGCGAACTGTAGGTTAGGAGTGTCGGAAATTAGAGCATATTTATGGGGTCCCCGGTTCGGTGAAGAATGGCGACGTTCCAACCTGAACGCGAAAAGGAGTGTTCGATGAAGATCGTCGTAATCGGTGCCGGCGGGGACGTCGGTCGTGCCGCGGCAGATGAGCTTGCGCGTGATGGCAAGCATGAAATCATTCGCGTTGGCCGCACCCGCGGAG
>NZ_BCPP01000140.1:0-10083 GCF_016586125.1 Burkholderia sp. E168m23 | reverse complement strand
CCGAATCCGAGTCGCGCCGGCTGTCGGGCTGGATGGACGCGGCCGTCGCGGCGGGCGCGAAGATCGTCGCGGGCGGCAAGGTCGACGGCGCGATGTTCGAGGCGACGCTGCTGGAGAACGTCGGGCGCGAGCAGGACCTGTACCGCAAGGAGGCGTTCGGCCCGGTCGCGATCCTCGAGAAGTTCGACCGCTTCGACGACGCGCTCGCCCGCGTGAACGACAGCGACTTCGGGCTGCAGGCCGGCGTGTTCACCGATTCGCTCACGCATGCGCACCGCGCATGGGACGAACTGGAGGTCGGCGGCGTGGTGATCAACGACGTGCCGTCGTTCCGCGTCGACAACATGCCGTACGGCGGCGTGAAGGATTCGGGCCTCGGCCGCGAAGGCATCCGCTACGCGATCGAGGACATGACCGAGCCGCGGCTGATGGTCGTGCGGCGCCGGTAACGCACGGCAGGCGGCGCGGTGCCATGACGGCACGCGGGCAGGCGATCGGCCGGCCCGCGTGCCGTTTTTCATGGTGGCGTGCGCAGCGGCACGGCGCCGCGCGTGCCCCACGCGGCAGGCCGCCCGAAACAGGCTCGACTGCGAGCCTCCCCTCGTGATGTAATCGCGCGAAACTGCCGACCGGGTACGACGCCGGAACGCGCGAATTCATTCTTCACGAGGTCGATTCATGTCCCCCGTCTCGGCATTCAAGCTGGTTCTGCTGTCATTCCTCGCGATCGTCGCGCTCGAATGCATCGCCAAGCGGCTGCGGCTGCCGCCCGCGGCCGCGCTGCTGATCGGCGGCATCGGCATCGCGTTCATCCCCGGGCTGCCGCCGATCAACCTCGATCCCGAGCTCGTGCTGCTGGTGTTCCTGCCGCCGCTGCTGATGGACGGTGCGTACTTCTCCGTGTGGGAAGAATTCAAGCGCAACGTCGGCGGCATCCTGATGCTGGCGATCGGAGCGGTGGTATTCACGACGTTCGCGGTCGGCTTCGCCGTGCACTGGGTCGTGCCGGCGCTGCCGTGGGCCGCGTGCTTCGCGCTCGGCGCGATCGTGTCGCCGCCCGATGCGGTCGCCGCGAAGGCCGTGCTCGAACGCGTCGCGCTGCCGCGCCGGTTGATGGTGCTGCTCGAAGGCGAGAGCCTGCTGAACGACGCGGCCGGCCTCGTGCTGTTCCGTTTCGCGGTCGCGGCCGCGCTCACCGGCGCGTTCAGCCTCGAGCACGCGGTCGTGCGTTTCGCGGAGCTGGGGCTCGGCGGCGTGGTGGTCGGCTTCGTGGTCGGCAAGCTCGTGGTGTGGTTCCTGAAGCTGCTCGACGACGACTATCTCGTGATCACCGTCGCGGTGATCGCCGGCTGGATCGCGTACATCGCGGGCGAAATGGTCGAGGTGTCGGGCGTGATCTCGACCGTCACGGCCGGCATGATCATCGGCTGGCATCAGCACGAGGTGTTCTCGGCGGCCGTGCGCACGCGCGGCACCGCGTTCTGGCAGGTCATCGTGTTCCTGCTCGAGGCGATGGTGTTCGTGCTGATCGGGCTGTCGCTGCGCGGCGCGATCCATCGGCTCGGCGGCTTCGAGCAGGTGCTCGGCACGATGGTGCCGCCCGTGCTCGCGGTGCTGGCGGCGGTGGTCCTGTCGCGCTTCGTGTGGATCTACGCGGTCGAGGCGCTGAAGTGGCCGGTGCGCGGCCTTGCGCGGCGCGGCGAGGCGCCCGACTGGAAGGCCGCGACGATCATGAGCTGGGCCGGCATGCGCGGCGTGGTGACGCTGGCGATCGCGCTGTCGCTACCCGAGGCGTTGCCCGGCCGCGACGTGATCCTGGTCGCGTCGTTCGCGGTGATCCTCGTCACCGTGCTGCTGCAGGGCACGACGATCGGGCCGCTGATCCGGCTGCTGCGCCTGCCGCAGCGCGAAGAGCGCGCCGCGCACCACCTGACTGAGCCGCAGACGTGGGCGTACGTCGAAGCCGCGCAGCTCGCGGCGATCCAGCCGCTCGTGCGTGACGAGAACGGCGTCGTGATCCATCCGCGCCTGCTCGAGCAATACACGTATCGCGCCGAGCTGACCGAACGGACGAAGAACGAGCCCGCATATCCGGCGGAAGTGCGCATGGCGCACTACGACGTGGTGCTGGCCGCGATCCGGGCGGGCCGCGCCGAACTGTTGCGCCTGCACCGGTCGGGGCGCATTCACGACGAGATGCTGCACGCGCTCGAACGCGATCTCGACCTGCAGGAAGTGTCCGCGCAGCACGCGCGAGGGTAAGCGGGCGCGCGGCACGCCGCTCGCGAATCGCACCACGGGCCGGCGTCCTGCCGGCCCTGCCGCGCGCGGGTCGAGCGCCCGTTGCGCGATTGTCTCTTTTCCGCCTGCCGATTCGGGTTATTCGAATCCGGCCCTCAATACGATCGGCCGCCAGCCTTGCAACGCATGCAAACCTCGTGGCGGCGGTCTCGCAAACGTTATCGTCTTTCGAATCCGGAAATGATCCGATTTATCTGTTTCCGTCTCTTTCTGCATATTTGGCAAAACTAAACCGGAAGGAGATAGATGCTGTGTTCTAATTTCATTTAGAATCAGCCGGTTATGTTTATTGAGAGAAAGAATGCGGAGGTAATGCGGTCGCCGACGGGGAAACAAGCGGCGTCCGAGGCCCCGCAAGGCAGTGCCGACAGGCCAAATCGGCGGAATCAGGCGGGTTTTTCAACTGCCAATATAAGATAGCGTCCAAGTCGGATAAACAACTCCTATGAAAGAATCGATTGGAGATTCGGCGTTTGAAACTGTATTTATGAAAGAATCGAGCAGTGATAATGCCTCGGATTGCCTCGAATCGGGGTTATCGGTCCTCCTCGTCGACGACCAGCCGTTCGTCGGCGAGGTGATCCGCCGCGCGTTGCGCAGCGAGCACGACATCGACCTGCACGTGTGCACCGACGCACATCGGGCGATGGCGGTCGCGCGCGACGTGAAGCCGACGGTCATCCTGCAGGATCTCGTGATGCCGGAGATCGACGGCCTCGATCTCGTGCGCGCCTGGCGCGCGGACGCCGGCACCGCACGCGTGCCGATCATCGTGCTGTCCGCGAAGGAGGAGCCGATCGTCAAGCGCGAGGCGTTCATCGCCGGCGCGAACGACTATCTGGTGAAGCTTCCGGACGCGATGGAGCTCACCGCGCGCATCCGCTATCACTCGAATTCGTACCTGATGTCGCGCCAGCGCGACGAGGCGCTCGATTTCCTGTCGCACGACATGCGTTCGCCGCAGACGTCGATCCTCGCGCTGCTCGACGTCTACCGGACCGAACACGGCGACATGCCGGCGATCATGGAGCGCATCGCCGGCCATGCGCGGCGCGCGCTCGCGCTCGCCGACGGCTTCATCCACCTGACCCGCGCGCAGTCCGAGCGCCGCGCGCACGAGGTCGTGAGTCTCAACGAGATCGTGCTCGACGCCGTCGACCAGCTGTGGGAGAAGGCTGCCGGGCTCGGCTGCCGGGTGATCGCGCACGTGCCGGATACCGAGTGCGTGACGATGGGCGACCGCATGATGCTGACGCGCGCGGTCGCGAACCTGGTCGACAACGGGCTGAAGTACGGCCCGGCCGGGATGGACGTTCATTGCACGCTGACCGGCGAGGGCGGCGCCTGGCTGATCGGCGTCGAGGATGCCGGCACCGGCATCGCGCCGGAGCAGCGCACGGCCGCGACCGAGTCGTTCGTGCAGCTCGAATCCGCGCACGGCGCGGCGCGCGGCGGCTTCGGCCTCGGGCTCGCGTTCGTCCGCGCGACGGCGGCGCGGCATCGCGGCCAGATCCTGATGCGCAATACGGCGCGCGGCTTCATGGTCGCGCTTCGGCTGCCGGCGCAAGCGGAGCGGTGATTTCGCGGCGCGGCCTGCCGGCGCCGCGCCGCCCGCGAGACCCCGACGCGCTCGTGGCGCGCCCTCCGGCGCGCAGGCGGGTGTGGATTTTTTCAACGCAGAATTTAGAAAGCCCATAACGAACATGGCCACCGTGACGCCCCGCGCGACCAATGAAAGCCTGCATCCGACGATCGGCGCTGCCCGGCTGACGCTCGGCAATCGCATCCTGCTCAGCTTCGGCGTGCTGTTCGTGCTGATGCTGGTGACAGCCGGCGTGTCGTACGAGCGACTGCGCGCGATCAACGCCGAAGCCGTCAGCATCGAGCGCGACTCGTTGCCCGGCGTCTACCTCGCGTCATCGCTGCGCGCGGCGGTCAACGAAACGTTCGTCATGCTGCAGCAGGCGACCTTCGTCGAGACCGACCCCGACGCCGTGCAGCGCGATCTCGCGAAGATCGCGGACGCGACGAAGCAGGTCGAATCGCTGTCGGTCGACTACCAGGCGTCGATCTTCCGCGACGACGACCGTGCGCGTTTTGCGACGTTTCGCGGCGCATACGATCGCTACCTGCCGCTGTTGACCGACGCGGTACAGAGGCACCGCGGCTCGCGCGACGAAGCGATCGCCGCCTACGCGAAGGTGTTGCCGGGGTGGGCCGAGGTCGTGCAGGACGCGAACATCATGGTCCAGGAGAACCGCAAGTTCGCGGACCAGTCCGCGAGGGTGATCCGCGAATCCGTGCAGGACGCGGAAGTCGTGCTCGTCGGCGCGCTGACGATCATGCTGCTGTCCGCGCTCGGGCTCGGCTACATGCTGTACCGCTCGGTCACCGTGCCGATGGCGCGGCTCGTCGAGGTGCACGACGTGATGCGCACCGGCAACCTGACCCATCGCCTCGATCTGCGCCGCCGCGACGAATTCGGCACGCTCGAAACCGGCTTCAACCGGATGGCCGACGAGCTGACCGAGCTGGTCGCGCGCGCGCAGCAGTCGTCGATGCAGGTGACGACGTCGGTGGCCGAGATCGCGGCGACGTCGCGCGAACAGCAGGCGACCGCGAACGAGACCGCGGCGACGACGACCGAGATCGGCGCGACCTCGCGCGAGATCTTCGCGACGTCGCGCGACCTGCTGCGCACGATGAACGAAGTGGCCGGCGTGGCCGAGCAGTCGGCGACGCTCGCGGGCGTGAGCCAGAGCGGGCTCACGCGAATGGGCGAGACGATGCGCAGCGTGATGGACGCGGCCGGCTCGGTGAACGCGAAGCTCGCGATCCTCAACGAGAAGGCGCTGAACATCAACCAGGTGGTCGCGACGATCACCAAGGTGGCCGACCAGACCAACCTGCTGTCGCTGAACGCGGCGATCGAGGCCGAGAAGGCCGGCGAGTACGGCCGCGGCTTCGCGGTCGTCGCGACCGAGATCCGCCGCCTGGCCGACCAGACGGCGGTGGCGACCTACGACATCGAGCAGACGGTCAAGGAAATCCAGTCGGCCGTGTCGGCAGGCGTGATGGGGATGGACAAGTTCTCCGAGGAAGTACGCCGCGGGATGCTCGACGTGCAGCAGGTCGGCGGGCAGCTGTCGCAGATCATCGCCGAGGTGCAGACCCTCGCGCCGCGCTTCCAGATGGTCAACGAAGGGATGCAGACGCAGGCGAACGGCGCCGAGCAGATCACGCAGGCGCTGTCGCAACTGTCGGAAGCCGCGCAGCAGACGGCCGAGTCGCTGCGCCAGTCGTCGCAGGCGATCGACGATCTGACGCTCGTCGCGAACCAGTTGCGCACCAGCGTGTCGCGCTTCAAGGTCGACGCGTGACGCGCGCCGATCCGCAGAACGGCGCCCACGCGCTGTTCCTGATGTTCGAGCTCGACGGCGAGCGCTATGCGCTCGACGCGGCCGGCATCGACGAGGTGCTGCCGCTCGCCGTCATGAAGGCGGTGCCCGGCGCGCCCGACTGGATCGCCGGGCTGCTGATGCGCGGCGGCCAGCCGGTGCCGGTGATCGACGTGCCGATGCTGGCGCTCGGGCGGCGCGCGCAGGCGCTGCGCTCGACGCGGCTCGTGATGGTGCGTCATCGCGCCGGTCACGCCGATGGCGAGCGCACGATCGGCCTGATCGTGGAGCGCGCGACGCAGACGATGCGGATCGACCGCGCGGCGTTCCGCGCCAGCGGCATCTCGACCGCGCGCACGCGCTGGCTCGGGCGGGTCGCGAACACGCCCGACGGCGTCGTGCAGCAGGTGTCCGTGCCCGACCTGGTCGACGACGTTGCACGCCTGTATCTGTTCGACGGCCTGCCGGGCCACGGGGAGGAGTCCGCATGAACATGTCCGAATCGCGATTTCGCGGCTGGTTGCTGCGCGAGACCGGCATCGACCCCGATTCGCTCGGCAACGATTTCCTGATGCGGGCGCTGGCGGATCGCGTGCATGCGTTGCAGGCGGACGGCGAGCGCGTGCCGTCGGCCGCGCGGCCGCCCGTGACGCCGGAAGCGCTCGACGCGTACTGGCAGCAGCTCAACGCGTCGGCCGACGAACGGCGTGCGCTGATTGAGTTGTTCGTCGTCCCCGAGACGTGGTTCTTCCGCGACCGCGAGGCCTTCGCGACGCTCGCGCGGCTGGCCGCCGAACGGCTCGCCGCGATGCCGGGCCGCGTGATCCGCGTACTGAGCGCGCCGTGTTCGACGGGCGAGGAACCGTATTCGGCGGCGATGGCATTGCTGGATGCGGGGCTCGAACCGGCCAGCTTCACGATCGACGCGATCGACCTCAGCGCGCGTGCGATCGAGCAGGCGCGGCTCGGCTGTTACGGGCGCAATGCGTTCCGCGGGACGGCGACGGAGTTTCGTACGCGGTATTTCACGCCGACCCGCGACGGCTGGCTGCTCGACGAGCGCGTGCGCGCGTGCGTGCAGTTCAGTCATGCGAACCTCGTCGAACCGGTGGCCGATACCGGCATTCGCTACGACTTCGTGTTCTGCCGTAACGTACTGATCTATTTCGACCGCGATGCGCAGGATCGCGTGATCCGCTCGCTCGACGCGCGTCTCGCCGACGACGGCATGCTGTTCGTCGGTCCGGCGGAGACGGGCGTCGCGATGCGGCACGGGATGCGCTCGGCGCGTGTGCCGCTGGCGTTCGCGTTTCATCGCGAGCCGGCCGGCGCGGCGGCCGATGCCTGCGCGGCGCGGCCGGCGGCGCCGCTGTCCGCGGCGGCGCCTTACCCGGGCGCGGAGCGCTTCACGGTCGCACCGCTCGCCGCGCCGCGGCCGGTGCTGGCCGTCGCGCCGCCGGCCTGGCTCGGCGACGTGCGTCAGCCGTTTGCGGTGCCGCCGCCGGCCGTGACGACGGCTGCGATCGACGCACGGGCCGACCTGGCGGTGGCCGCCGCGGCGGCGGCCGCACCGGCCAACGACGGTATCGCGCCGACGCTCGACGAGGCGCCGACGCTGGAGGATGCGCAGGCGCTGGCGAACGCGGGCGCGTTCGACGAGGCCGAGCGCGTGCTCGCGCAGTTCTCAGCGCGCGTTGGCCCGCATGCCGATGCGTTCTACCTGAACGGACTGATCGCGGATGCGCGCGGGCGCGCCGCGGAAGCGAGCGACTTCTACCGCAAGGCGCTGTACCTGCGCCCCACGCATCACGAGGCGCTGACGCATCTCGCGACGCTGCTCGACGTCGGCGGCGATCGTGCGGGCGCGCAATGGCTGCTCGAACGCGCCCGGCGTTCGGCCGGCTGACACGACGACGGGAATGGGACCGACACCGCGATGACCAGAGGAACGCTTGACGTCCTCCACCGCCTAAAGGCGGAGGATTCCCACACCTGGCGATGCACGTCCGCATCGGAGAATGTTCAGCGCAGCGTTGATATCACGATCATGCTCGACACCACAGTCACTGCAGGCCCATTCTCTTATTCTCAGTCCCGCGATACCTTTCGGCCGCGTCGTGCTGTCTTTCGATCCGCACGACGAACAGGACTGGGTCGAACCGCTTTCGTCGACTTCCTCGAACGTGGCCCCGTGCGCGATCGCTTTGTAGCGAAGCTTGTGTCGGAAGGACGACCAGGATGCGTCGTAGACGCTCTTCGCCATCCTGGTTCTGGCGAGTTTTGCGGCCGACACGTTGCCGACCGCGATGTAATCGAAGCGCCGCACCAGATCGTCCTTCCCGCCATCAATGGCGGAGTTTCTCGGAGAAAATTCTGATGAACCGCGCCGCCACTGACGACGCGACGCTCGACGTCGACGATTGCTGGAACCGGATCGGCACGCGCGGCGACCGCTCGTGCGAGCGGTTGAACGACTGCCTGCGCTGCCTGAACTGCCCGGTCTACGCGTCGAACGCGGCCAAGCTGCTCGAGCGTCCGCTCGACGTGGCCGAGATGACCGACGTCACGCGCCGGATGAGCGCGTTCGGCACGGCACACGCGAGCGACGACGACGGCGTGGCGCGCCATGCGGCGCTCGCGTTCCGGGTGGCCGACGAATGGCTCGCGCTGCCGATCGGCGTGCTGCGCGAGATCGCCGGCACGCGCCCGATCCATTCGCTGCCGCATCGCCGCAATTCGGCCGTGCGCGGCGTGGTGAACATCCGCGGCACGCTGCGCATCGCGATCTCGATCGGCGCGCTGCTCGGCCTCGATGCCGGCAAGGCCGGCAGCGGCAGCGACGACGGCCGTTTCACGCGGCTGCTGGTGGCTGCGCACCAGGGCGAACCGGTCGTATTCCCGGTGGACGAAGTCGAGGGCGTGCTGCGCTTCGGCGCCTCCGACTGGGTGCCGGTACCGGCGACGGTCGGGCGCGCGAGCGCCGGCCTGTCGCGCGGCGTGCTGTCGTGGCGTGGCAAGTCGGTGGGGCTGCTCGACGACGATCGTCTGTTCGACGCCGTGACAAGGAGCATGCGATGAGCGGCGATGACGACCTGAGCCACCTGTCGCTGCTCGAACTGTATCGCGAGGAGACGCGCACGCAGACCCAGGCGCTGTCGGAGCGGCTGCTCGCGCTCGAATCGGGCGAGCCCGATGCCGTCGCGCTCGAAGCGTGCATGCGCGCCGCGCACTCGCTGAAGGGCGCCGCGCGTATCGTCGGCGTGCCGCTCGGCGTCGAGATCGCCGGGCGGATGGAAGAATGCTTCGTCGCCGCGCAGGCCGGCACGATCGCGCTGACGGCCACGCACGTCGACGTGCTGCTGGCCGGCGTCGATTTGCTGGTGCGGGTCGGCGATCCGCAGGGGCAACCCGTGTCGCAGACCGAGATCGACGTGTTCGCGGCGGCGCTGACGGGCGCCGACGGCGCGCAGACGATACAGGCGCCGGCCGCCGCGCCACCGCCCGTGCCGCCGTCGTTCGCGCCGTATCGCGATCACGACGGCGCCGCGAACGAGCCGGTCGGGGCCAGTGCCGCGGTGCCGCCGCTCGCCGTGTCGGGCGCGGTGCCCCATCCGGCCCAGGCCGGCCGCGTGTCGGGCGCCGGCGCGATGCGCCGCGTGCGCGCCGATACGCTGAACCGGCTGCTGAGCCTGTCCGGCGAATCGCTGGTCGAATCGCGCTGGCTCAAGCCGTTCGCCGAATCGATGCTGCGCGTGAAGCGCGCGCAGCGCGACGCAGCCCGTTCGCTCGACCTGATGGTCGAGCAGTTCGCCGACGATCTCGACGCCGGCATGCTCGCGTCGATGAACGAAGTGCGGCACATGCTCAACGACCTGCAACGCTCGCTCGCCGAGCGCATGGACGAATTCGACCGCTTCGAGCGGCGCAGCACGCATATCGCCGAGCAGTTGTACGACGAGGCGCTGCAATGCCGGATGCGGCCGTTCGGCGATGCGACGCGCGCGTATCCGCGCATCGTCCGCGATCTCGCGCGCTCGCTCGGCAAGCAGGTGCGTTTCTCGATCGTCGGTGAAGGCACGCAGGTCGATCGCGACATCCTCGACCTGCTCGACGCGCCGCTCGGCCACCTGCTGCGCAACGCGATCGACCACGGCGTCGATTCGCCCGACGCGCGCCACGCGCGCGGCAAGCCGGCCGAGGCGAGCGTCACGCTCGAGGCGCGCCACAGCGCCGGCTCGCTGCTCGTCAGCGTGATCGACGACGGGCCGGGGGTCGACATGGACGCGCTGCGCGCGGCCGTCGTGCGCCAGCGCCTGACCGACGACGAGACGGCCGCGCGGTTGTCCGATCCGGAATTGCTCGAATTCCTGTTGCTGCCGGGCTT
>NZ_BCPP01000139.1:0-10134 GCF_016586125.1 Burkholderia sp. E168m23 | reverse complement strand
GGCCCGGTCAACCATTTCCCCGCTCGCTCGCGCAGGAGCGGGGGCTTTTTGCCCCTCGACGCCGGAAGGTTGCGTCGGCGGAACCGGACAGGCGTTCGGCGGGCTGCGCGACGGCACTCGTTCGCACCCCGACATCCGTTCGCCCGATCCGTACGAATTGCTTTCCTCGTGCCTGAGCGAACCCTCAGGCCCATCGCCGGTTGTTGCCGGCGATGCCTTGATCCCGGCGGCGCGTAACAACGCTGCCGGGATGTTTTTTGCGTCGCATGCGTGTCGTCACATCACGCGCAACCGGCACGCACTCCGCTTAACCTGCCTGTTCAACGCTGGTTTCCCATCCGTCGTAGTTCCCGCCGAGCGCGCGTACCTCGCGACTGAGCGCGACCGTATGGCGCGTGATGTCGGCAAGCGCCAGCGTGCTTTCGTGCGAAAACCGCACCGCCGACTTGCCGTCTTCGGTCGGCGCGACCGATTCGACCGGATAGCCTTTCGCTTCGGCCCAGTCCGCGAACTGGTGCGCGTCGCTCGGGTCGGGGAAGTATGCCCAGTGCATCACGCGCCGGCTCACGTCGGGCGCGTCGCCTTGCTGCCGCAGCCCATCCAGCGTGCGCATGTCGCGCATGATCTGCCAGTCGTCGTCGGTCGGGTAGAGCGTCTGCCAGTATGTCGTCTTGTCCGGATCGTCCTGATGGGCATACTGCAGCGCATAGGTCGTCTGGTCGGCCAGCGAGTCGACGATTTCCGCGGCTGCTTCTTCGTCGAACGGCACGTAGAAAAGAAAATCCCGGTTGCCGTCGACGGTGATGCGGCCGACCTGCACGCCGCCTTTCGCGATGATCGCGGCGTCGAGCAGATCCTCGATCTTCGCGAGATCGGCGAATTCGTCGCCGGTCGGCAGCCCTTCAGGCGATGGATGCACAAAGGGGACCCGCACGCTGAGCAGCGACGTGCGCGGATCGCCTTCGGCGATTTCCGCGAAGCCGTGGTTGAAGCTGATGAAAGCCTGATGGTCGCCCATTCTGGCAGGGAAGGTTCCCCAGGCGTCGCTCATGTGTTTCTCCCGTACACGATCGTCTGTTGACGGTTGCAAAGCGTCCCAATGTATCATCGAAAATCGCGTTGGCCGAAGCAGCGCACGCGATCGCAGGCCGTGCGCGCCGCGCGGGCGAGATCCGGGTTGGTCGCAGCGCGCCGCGCGCCGCATGCATGCGGCCGGCCGCAAAAATTCAAGGGAGATGCCGATGTCGACGTTTGCGGTGAATGGTGTCCGAATCGATCCGCTCAGCGCGCGCGTGACGCACGTGCGCTGGGCGGCCGTGAACCCGGCCGATCGCTCGTGGGCGGCGACGCCCCGCGAGGCCCCGGTGGCGGACGTGGCGCGCGCGCTCGCGTCCGGTAACGATGTCCGCGCGATCTTCTCGGCATCGGACACCACCGCAATCGGCCCCAGGCTGAAACGCGTGCTGTATCGCGATGCGTCCGAAGGCATCGAACTCGACATCGATGCAACGAGTGAGTCGCGCACGTTGCGCGATCTGCCGCAGATCTGACTGCGGGCCGTTACTCAAAACGAATCGCGCGAGCGTACTCATGATTCTCTCCAGATTCGCCATCGCCCCGCTGGCATTTGCGCTCTGTCTGGCGCTTGCCGCCTGCCAGACCGCGTCCGCGCCTGCGCCCGTGCAACCGTCGCCCGAGACCGCGTCGGCGACCGTTCCCGCCTCGTCGCCGCCGGCCGCGCCGATTCGCGGCATGGGCGTCGCGCCTCGTCTGGCAGGGCAGAGCCACTGGGCCATCGGGCAATGCACGACCAACGGTACCGTCAAGGTATGCAATTGACCGACGTCGGCGCAATGGCGCGTGATTCGCGCAGGGATCGGAATCCCGGCGTGCCGCCCGCGCCGATGGGCCGGCGGCCGTCGACACGAGCCAGCGGGCAATGAACGACGAACGCGAAACGACGGATTCGGGCTGGCACGTCGATCTCGTCGACGGAACGGTCACCGGTTCGTTGCCGGTCACGCTGGCAGTCGACAGCCGGAGCCTGAAAAGCAGGGCGGCCGTGTGTGCAGGGCTCGCCGCGGCGACCTTGTGTGGTTATGTGGCTGCCCCGACGCTCTGGCCGGTAGCGGCGCTGGCCGTGTTGCTGGCGCTGGCCAGTGCCGCGTTGTTCGTCTCGTCGCGGCGCAAGCTCGCGCTGCAGGTCGACGAGACGGGCTTCCGGCTGATCGGCTCCGCGCGCGAAAAACCCGTCACGCCGTGGCGTGACGTCACTGGATTCCGGATCGTCAGCGTTGCCGGAAATCGTTACATCGGCTATCAGTTCTCCGCCCATTCGTCGCGCACGAAGGTGCCGGGCGGCGTGATGCTGCCGATCGCCCGGTTTGCCGATCTTCCGCTCGATGCGGTGGCCGCGTTGCTGGAAGCCTGCCGCCGTCAATTCGGCCTGCCGGACGAACCGGCCGACCGAACGGGCCGATGACGCCCGATGCGGCGTCCTGCGCCCTCATCAGTCAGGCGAACAAAAAAATCCTGGGCACCGTGTCGATTTCCGTCGGCGTCGTCCGTCGTAGCATCGGAGGCGTGCGCATCGCGCGTCCGTCCCGATTTTTGATATGACAACCGACTGAAGGAGCGACACCATGCCCACGTCCGTCAAGCCGATCCCGGAAGGGATGCGCACGCTGACCCCGCATCTGATCTGTGCGGGTGCAACCGCGGCCATCGATTTCTACAAGCGCGCATTCAATGCGACCGAACAGTTTCGCCTCGCGATGCCCGACGGCCGGCTCGCGCATGCGTGCCTTGCGATTGGCGATTCGACGCTGATGCTGGTGGATGAAATGCCCGAGCATGGTGCGCTGGGCCCGAAGGCGCTGAAAGGCACGCCCGTCTGCCTGCATCTGTACGTGCCGGACACCGATGCGGCGATCGCGAAGGCGGTCGAAGCCGGCGCGACGGTCACGATTCCGGCCGCCGACATGTTCTGGGGCGACCGTTACGGGCAGGTCGAGGATCCGTTCGGGCATCGCTGGTCGCTGGCGACGCATCAGCGCGACCTGACGCCCGAGCAGATCGCGGACGCAATGGCCAGCGCGCCGCCCTGCGGCAGTTGAACCGGCGCCTTGTACGCTCGTGGCCGAGCGCGGCGCGCCCGGTTGATCCCGCCGCGCCCGCTTCGCTCGCCTGCGGTCATGCGCCGGCCGTCCTGCCGCGCTGCTTGTGTTCGTACATCAGGCGATCGGCCGACGCAAGCAGCTCGGCGACGGTGCGATGACGTGCGCGATCATAGGCAACGTGGCCGACGCTGAAGCGGATCGCATAGCCGCGTGCGTCGGCTGCGTTGCGCTGCGCGAGCGCCTGCGTCACACGTTCGACGGGTTCGGCGACATCGGCCGGATCGGCGGCGCTCAACAGCACGACGAACTCGTCGCCGCCGAGCCGTGCGATGACGTCGCTGTCGCGCAGCGCACCCGTCAACGTCTCGGCGAACGCCTTGAGCGCGCGATCGCCTTCGGCGTGACCGAAGCGGTCGTTGATCGCCTTGAAATCGTTCAGGTCGAAGAACAGCAGCACGACGTGACGGCCGACGCGATCGCACAGGCTCAGCACATGGCGGGCCAGAATCTCGAAGCCGCGCCGGTTCGTCAGCTGCGTGAGTTCGTCGGTGGTCGCGAAATGCAGCGCGGCGATCTCGCGCTCGGTCATGTGGGCAAGATCGCCGAGCAGTGCGAGTTCGTCGGGTTCGAGCGAGCGGGGGCGCGTGTCGATCAGGCACAGCGTGCCGACGGGGGCGCCGTTCGGTGCGGTGAGCGGCCGGCCGGCGTAGAAACGGATGCCGGGCGTGCCGGTGACGAGCGGGTTGTCGTGGAAGCGATCGTCGTTCAGTGCATCCTGGATCACCATCGTATCGCCCGAGAGCAGTGCGTGCGCGCAGAACGATACGTCGCGCGGCGTCTGCGTGGCGTCGAGGCCCGCATGACTCTTGAACCACTGGCGATTCGCGTCGACGAGGCTGACGAGGGCGATCGGTACGTCGAACAATCGTCGCGCGAGACGCGTCAGGCGATCGAAGCGCTCTTCGGGCGGTGTATCGAGGATCGAGAGCGAATGAAGCGTATCGAGCCGGGCCGCCTCGTCGGCCGGTTTCGGTGCGATTTGCATAGGTCTTGTCTCTTGTCCCGGCCGTCGAGCCGTCATGGGTCGTACGTCGGACAGTATCGCGCATTCTTCGATGCATCGCCATGCCGCACGTCTCGCGGCTGCGGGGATCGGCTCCGTGAGGGCCGGCGAAGATACGGTGAGAAGCCGGTGTCATCGCCCCGTGTTGCGTCCTGATGCGGAATCGGGCAGCCGATACCTCAAGGTGCGCGTCGCCATGCCGTAAAACAGGACGAGTCCAATCGTTCATCGCATCCCATCGCACCATGGTTCGAATTCTTTACGCGGGTTATCTCGCGTTTGCGCTGTATCTCCTTTACCCGTTGGTGCACGACACGCTGACATTCAGTACCGATTGCGTGCGCAGTGCGCTGCCGATGGGTGCCCCCTGGCTGTCGCCGAATGCGGCAAGCAGTGCGGACGAGCACGCGAACCGCTGTGTGTCGAGCCCGCATGTCGGCATCGCGACCGGGCGGGGGCCTGACATCCATTGAATGCGGCGGCGTTGCGCGCGACGGGCGCTTCGCAACGCGGCATGCTGGCCATTCGGCCGAATTGAACATCGGGCCGCGCTCGCCGATCATCTGCAACACGTCGCGTGCATGCGAGCGATCGGGCGTCGGGCGAGAGCGCGTGTCGCGCGTCAGTAACTGGAGCGGTACGGCGTGCCTTGATCGAAGCGGCTTTGCCAGTGCGTGAGGTAGCGCGACGCGAGTTGCGGATTGTTCCAGACCACCACGACGTTCTCCGAATTGCGGCTGGCTGCCGACGCGCTGTAGTTGAACGAACCCGTTTCGACGTGCTCGGCGTCGATCACGAGGTACTTGTCGTGATGGATCGCATAGGCGTCGATCGTGCGCGTCGGAATGCCCGCGTTGACGAGCAGGTTCAGTGCCTGCTTGCTGTTCTTCGCGCGGTTGCCCTTGTCGTCGACGACCACCGCGACATTGACGCCGCGGCGCTTGGCGGCAAGCAATGCACGCGTGACGGGCGGCGACGTGAACGAGTAGGCGGCAACCCGGATCGAGCTGCGCGCCGCGCCGATCGCTTTCAGCACGAGCGCCTCGGCGCCGCCGTCCGGCGAGAAGGCCGATTCGACGACCTGGGTCGCGGGTGCTTCGTGAGTGGGAGCCGGCAGCCATCGCGACACGAGGTCGATCGCTTGCTGGAGCAGCGATTCGCTTTGCGTCTTGCCGAAGGCGGCGAACGGGGTGGCGAGCAGGGAAGCGGCGAGACAGGCGGCGGCGAGGCGATTGCGCGACAACATCTTGGACAGCGAATAATTTCGAGACAGCGGGCCGTGAGTGTAACGCACGCGTGGCGGCCCGGTCACGTGCGGATGCGAAGCGCTGGTCCACGCGGTGATCGGCACGGGTGGAGAGGGTGACGCAAAGTTGCGTCATGCAGCCCGCGTGTGCGAGCGGGGCGATCGACGGATAGCGGATCGGGCCGCGATGGCATGCGATTGCGTTCGTCGTTGCAAGGCGCTTGCGTGGCGAGCAACGCGCGCGCCCCGGTTGGAAGGACCTGGACTCAATGCGGCCCATGGCCGAAGCGTATGTGCAGCGAGTGCGTCAGACAGTCATTCGCGAGCCGCGTGTAGCGCGTCCGTCAATCCCTGGCTGCAGACGCCTCAGCCCCGTCGGACACGATCCACCCGGGCCCGGGCTCGGGCTGCACGTCGCGCGCGTCGAGTGGTTCGCCACAGGCCGAGCACACGGTCACCGCGTGAATCAGTTGCCCGCAGGTTCGGTGGCGCAATTGCACCGGCGGCCCCTGGCCGTCGTCCTTCCAGCGGTCGCCCCACGCCATGAGCGCGAGCAGGGCCGGGTAGAGGTCGAGCCCCTTTTCGGTCAGCCGGTATTCGAAGCGCGGCGGGCGCTCCTGGTACGCGCGCTTGACGAGCACGCCTTCGTCGACGAGTCGCGCCAGCCGTTCAGCCAGCACGTGGCGCGTCACGCCAAGCTGGGTCTGGAACGCATCGAAGCGGCGGCAGCCGAGGAACGCGTTGCGCAGGATCAGCATGGTCCAGCGGTCGCCGAGCACGGCGAGCGTGCGCGCGACCGAACAGTTCAGCGTGCCGATGTCATCCCATTTCATCGTCGAGTCTCTCGTCTCTTGCGGCGGTCGTGCGGCGGTTCAGCGAAATAGCGGGTTCGATTATAGAACCCGCCTTCGGTCGCAACGGGCGCGGCCGCGTTGACAACGGCCGGCATCGTTGACAATAATGAGTTCCAATTTAGAACTTACTCGCGCGGCGACGCGCTTTCAACCCGGAGACAACCCGATGAACCCGTTTTCCCTGTCTGGCCTCGACCTGCTGCGTGCCGCCGTGTCGGGCGACGCGCCCTTGGCATCGATTTCCGAGACGATCCCGATGCGTCCGCTCGACGTCGAGCTCGGTTACGTGAAGTTTTCGGCGCGGGCGGACGGCCGGCACCTGAACCCGCTGGGCGGTGTGCACGGCGGGTTCGCCGCGACGGTGCTCGATTCGGTCACCGGGTGCGCGGTGCATTCGATGCTCGACGCGGGCGTCGGTTACGGCACCGTCGATCTGCACGTGAAGATGCTGCGGCCCGTGCCGCGCGACGTCGAGCTGATCGCGGAAGGGCGCGTGATTCACCTGTCGCGTTCGCTGGGTGTCGCGGAGGGCACGCTGAAGACGCCGGACGACAAGATCGTCGCGCACGCGTCGGCGACCTGCTTCATCCAGCGGCCGCAGTGACGGGAGGGGGCGACACCCCCGTCCGGGCGGGCGCGTGAGCGTGCGGAGCAGCGCCGAAGGCCGCTTGTAAGCGTGCGCGGGGCCCATCTGAAGCAGTGGCTTCAATGTGATAGCGTTCCTGCTTTCCACCGACGCGACAGGAACAGCATGGAATACCGCACACTCGGCGATTCGGGCATCGAGGTCAGCCTGATCGGTCTCGGCACGATGACGTGGGGCGAGCAGAACTCGGAGCGCGACGCGCACGAGCAGATCGACTACGCGCTCGGACACGGCGTGACGCTGATCGATGCCGCGGAGATGTATCCGGTGCCGCCGAAGCCCGACACGCAGGGCCGCACCGAGCAGTACATCGGCACCTGGATCGCGCAGCATCGCGCGCAGCGCGACCGCATCGTGCTCGCAACGAAGATCGCCGGGCCGGCGCGGCAGCCGCACAATCCGCGTCATATTCGCGGCGAGGGCAACCAGTTCGACCGCAAGAACCTGACCGAAGCGCTCGACGGCAGCCTCAAGCGCCTGCAGACCGACTACGTCGATCTCTACCAGTTGCATTGGCCCGATCGCAGCACGACCACCTTCGGCCGTCCCGCGTATCCGTGGGTCGACGACGCGTACACGGTGCCGATCGAGGAAACGCTCGGCGTGCTCGCGGAATTCGTGAAGGCCGGCAAGGTGCGCGCGATCGGCGTGTCGAACGAAACGCCGTGGGGTGTCGCGCAGTTCCTGCGCGCGGCCGAGCGGCTCGGGCTGCCGCGCATCGCGAGCATCCAGAATCCGTACAGCCTGCTGAACCGCACGTTCGAGAACGGGCTGTCGGAGTTCACGCATCGCGACGGCGTCGGCCTGCTCGCGTATTCGCCGCTCGCATTCGGCTGGCTGTCGGGCAAGTACGAGAACGGCGCGCGTCCGGCCGGCGCGCGGATCACGCTGTTCGAGCGCTTCCAGCGCTACAGCAAGCCGCAAGCCGTCGAGGCGACGTCGCGTTACGTCGCGCTCGCGCAGCGTCACGGGCTGTCGCCCGCGCAACTGGCGCTCGCGTTCGTCAACAGCCGCCCGTTCGTGCGCAGCAACCTGGTCGGCGCGACGTCGCTCGAGCAGTTGAAGGAGAACATCGGCAGCGTCGACGTGACGCTGTCCGACGAGATCCTCGCAGAGATCGACGCATTGCACGAACGGCAGCCGAACCCGGCGCCGTAAACGGCGCGCGGCCCGCGCGGCAGCGATGCCGCGACGGGCCGAGTCGCACCGAGTCCGGCGGTTTCAGCGGCAGCCTTGCTGCGCCGCCGTTTCTCGCGTCAGCGCATTTTCAGCCGCGTGCGCGCGACGAACAGCGCGGCGAGGCTTAGCAGCGCACATCCCATCAGATAGAGCGCCGGCGACAGCCGGTTGCCGGTCGTGCTGATCAGCCAGGTGATGACGAACGGCGCGAAGCCGCCGAACAGCGTGACGCCGGTGTTGTAGCTGACGGCGAGCCCGGTGGCGCGCGTCTGCGACGGGAACAGTTCGGCCATCAGCGCCGGCAGCGCGCCGCAGTACATCGCCTTCAGCGCGCCGATCCAGACCAGTGCGGCGAGCATCGTCGCGAACGACGCGTGGCGCGTGAGCCACGCGAACGTCGGCCACACGGTCAGGAGCATCAGCACGGCCGCGACCGCCATCATGCGGATTCGCCCGGTGCTGTCGGACAGATGGCCGACGACCGGCGTGACGAGCGTCAGCACGAAGCCGGTCGCGAGCGTCGCCGCGAAACCGGTCGATGCGGGTAGCCCGAGCTGCTTGATCGCGTAGGTCGGCATGTACAGGATCATGTAGTTGATCGCGGTCGAGATCACGAGCGCGCCGACCGACAGCAGCAGCCGCAGCTTCTGATCCGCGAACAGTTCGCGCACCGGCGCTTCGGAGCGCGCCTGCGTCTTGAACTCGACGCCTTCGTCGACGTAGCGGCGGATGTACAGCCCGACCGGGCCGATCGCGAGGCCGAACAGGAACGGCACGCGCCAGCCCCAGCTTTCGAGTTGCGCGGTGGTCAGCGTGGCCGTCAGCAGCGCGCCGAAGCCCGACGCGAGCAACGTCGCGAGGCCCTGGCTCGCGAACTGCCAGCTCGACATGAAGCCGCGCCGCTGCGGCGCGTGCTCGACGAGAAACGCGGTCGAACTCGCGAATTCGCCGCCGGCGGAAAAGCCCTGCATCAGCCGCGACAGCATGATCCCGAGCGGCGCGAGCATGCCGATCGATGCGTAGGTCGGCATCAGCGCGATCAGCAGCGTGCCGGCCATCATCATCGCGATCGACAGCAGCAGCGACGCCTTGCGGCCCGCGCGGTCGGCATACGCGCCGAGCACGAAGCCGCCGATCGGCCGGATCAGGTACGACAGCCCGAACGTGCCGAGCGTCAGCATCAGCGACGTCGCTTCGCTCGTGGCCGGGAAGAACAGCTTGGCGATCGTCACCGCGAAGAAGCCGTAGACGATCAGGTCGAACCATTCGAGTGCGTTGCCGATCGACGCCGCGAAGATGATGCGCCGGATCTTCGCGGCGCTGGGGCGCGCGGCGTCCTGCGAGGTCAGGGTGGTCGTATTCATCGTGTGTGCAGGTCCCGTGAAAAGGGGCGAAGCGCGTTACAGGGCGGCGCCGGCCGCGGCGGATGCCGCGCGGCGAACGGGCGGCGCGTCGTCGCCGAGATCCCAGAAGAGGCCGGCCATCATCTGCAGCCCCTCGCTGACGACGCTCGCGAGCAGATGCTCGTCGGGCGCGTGCTGCGAGCACGCCGGGTACGAGTGCGGCACCCACAGCGTCGGCAGCCCGAGCGTGTCGGCGAACACGTCGTTCGGCAGCGTGCCGCCGAGATTTGGCAGGATCGCGGGCTTCTTGCCGGTGGTGCGCGCGAGCGACGCGACGGCCCAGCGGACCCACGGATCGTCCGGCGGCACGCGCGTCGCCGGTGCGCCGCGTTCGACGTCGATCTCGACGTCGGCGAAGCCGTGCGCATCGAGGTGCGCGCGCAGGTGCGCCTGCAGCGCTTCCCAGTCGGTGCCGACGACGAAGCGCAACTGGCAGTGCGCATACGCGGCGGGCGGGATCGCGTTCACGGGATGCTCCGGATTGCCGGCCTTGAACGCGAGGATTTCGAGCGTATTCCAGCCGAACACGCGCTCGGCCGCGGACAGGCCGGGCTCGCCCCAGTCGGCGTCGAGCGCCGGGTCGCCGGGACCGCCGCCGACCGACAGATCGGCGAGCGCGTCGCG
>NZ_BCPP01000138.1:0-10196 GCF_016586125.1 Burkholderia sp. E168m23 | reverse complement strand
ACTTCGTATAATGTATGCTATACGAAGTTATTACGGTGGCCGCCGAACGTGCGCATCGCGCCTTGCAGCGCGGCCTTCGGGTCGGTGGTCGGCTGGCCGTCCGCGTCGATCGCCCAGTGCGGCGGAATCGCCTTGCCTTGCTTCGCGTGCAGCTCGATGTCGCCGCGCGCGATCGCGCTCGTCGCGAAATCGAATACGAACGGTTCGCCGCCCGGGCGCGGCCACGCGAACGCGATCGGGTTGGTGCCGAACACCGGTTCGCGGCCGCCTTCCGGGGCGACCCAGCTATGGCTCGGGTTCATCGCGATGCCGACCAGCCCTTCGACCGCGATCGCCTCGACCTCGGGCCACAGCGCGGAGAAGTGATAGCAGTGGTTGATCGCCATCGCGGCGATGCCGTGCTGCTTCGCCATCTCGACCAGCACGGGCAGCCCGGTCTCGAAGCTCAGCAGCGAGAAGCCGCGATGCGCGTCGACCGCGACGATCGACGACGACAGCCGGCGCAGCGTCGGCACGGCCTGCGGATCGACCTTGCCTTTCCTCAGCGACCGCACGCAGACGAGCAGCCGGTACACGCCGTGCGAATGGCATTCGTCGCGCTGGCCCTGCGTGATCACGTTCGCGATGGCGCGCGCATGTGCGTCGGACATCCCGTGGTGCGTCAGCACGCGCAACGCGAGCGCGTGGACTTCATCGAGCGACAGGACGACTTCGGTGGTGTGGTCAGCCATGGTTCACCTCACGCGAAACGAGCACGCCGTCGATGCGTTGCGGTACGCGCAGCGGATTGCTGTTGCGTAGCGCGTCCGGCAGCAGCGCGTCGGGCAGGTCCTGGTACGACACGGGGCGCAGGAAGCGCTCGATCGCGCGGGCGCCGACCGACGTCGTGCGGGTATCGGACGTCGCCGGGAACGGGCCGCCGTGCACCATCGCGTGGCCGACCTCGACGCCCGTGCCGAAGCCGTTGACGAGAATACGGCCGGCCTTGCGTTCGAGCGTCGGGCGTAGCGCGGCGAACAGCGTCGCGTCGCCATCGGCGATGTGCGCGGCGATGGTCAACTGGCCTTCAAGCGATTTCAGCACGCGATGCAGCGTGTCGACGTCCGGGCAGCGCACGATCAGCGACGCGGGGCCGAATACTTCGTCGCGCAATTCGGGGTGGGCGATGAACGCGTCCGCAGAGGTTGCGAACAGCGCCGCGCGCGCCTGATGACGGCCGCCTCCGACGCCTTCGGCCAGCAATTCGACGGCCGAGTGATCGCGCAACGCCGCGACGCCTTGCGCATAGCTCGCGTGGATGTGCGGTGTCAGCATCGTCTGCGCGGCGACGGCGCGCACGGCATCGGCGGCCGCGGCCTCGAATGCGCGCAGCGCGGGGCCGTCGACCGCGAGCACGAGGCCCGGGTTCGTGCAGAACTGCCCGGCGCCGAGCGCGAGCGACGCGACGAACTGCGGTGCGATGGTGTCGTGACGGGCCTCGAGCGCGGCCGGACACAGCAGCACGGGATTGATCGAGCTCATTTCCGCATAGACGGGGATCGGCTCTGCCCGCGCGGCCGCGATATGCATCAGCGCGACGCCGCCGCGGCGCGACCCGGTGAAGCCGACGGCCTTGATGCGCGGATCGGCGACGAGCGCCTGGCCGATCTCGCGCGACGCGTCGAACAGCAGCGAAAACACGCCGGCCGGCATCCCGCATTCGCGCGCGGCCTGCTGGATCGCGCGGCCGACGAGTTCGGACGTGCCCGGATGCGCGGAATGCGCCTTGACGATCACCGGGCAGCCGGCCGCCAGCGCCGATGCCGTGTCGCCGCCGGCCACCGAGAACGCGAGCGGGAAGTTCGACGCGCCGAATACCGCCACCGGCCCGACCGCGACATTGCGCAGGCGCAGGTCGACGCGCGGCAGCGGCTTGCGTTCGGGCCGCGCCGGATCGATGCGCGCATCGAGAAAACCGCCCTCCCGCACGAGCGACGCGAACAGCGCGAGCTGGCCGACCGTGCGACCGCGTTCGCCTTCGATGCGCGCACGCGGCAGCCCTGTTTCGACGACGCAGCGCTCGATCAGGTCGTCGCCGAGCGCCATGATGTGGCGGCCGATCGCGTCGAGGAACGCGGCGCGTGCTTCGAGCGACGTTTCGCGATAGGTGTCGAACGCGTCGGCGGCGAGCGAGCACGCCGTTTCCAGGTCGTGCAGGCTCGCGCCGACGAACGCCGGTTCGAGCGGTTCGCCGGTCGCGGCGGCGAGCGCGTGGAGGGTGCCGTTCTGTCCGGCGACGGCCGACTGGCCGATCAGGAGCTGACCTGTGAGTTGCATGGGTTTCCTCGGAAAAGGCAGGGCCGGGCGTACTGCGCCCGGCCGATGGAAGGGGAAAAGGGCGCGGGCGCGTCAGTCCTCGTCGTCGTCGAGTTGCAGCTTGTCGGCGCGCACGCCGGTGTTCGCGCCCCAGTAGTAGATGACGAGCGCGACGGCCGCGACGACGACCGTGTCGTACGGATGCGCGAGCCGGCCCGTGCCGCCGAAGCCGCCGAGATACGACAGCACGATCATCGCCGCATAGAACGCGATCAGCCACGCGGACGAACGCACCTGCTCGGCGAGGCTCAGGTGCGCGGTCGGTACCCAGCGGCGGCACGCGAGATAGATGACGAACATCACGATCTGCAGCCCGAGCAGCCAGGACACCGTGCTCCAGCCCGACCAGTAGACGATCAGCGCGGCGATCACGAACGACGCGGGGCCGGTGAGGCCGAACGCGCTGGCGCGGAACGGCCGCGGCAGGTCGGGCGCGGTGCGGCGCAGCGCGGCGACCGACACCGGGGCGACCGCATAGCTGAGCACCAGCGCGGCCGACACGATGTTGATCAGCGCTTCCCACGACGGGAACGGCAGCGTCCAGAAGATCGCGAGGCCGAACGTGAGCCACAGGCCCGCGCGCGGGATGCCCGACGCTTCGTCGACGCGCGTGAACACCTTGAAGAACGTGCCCGTCTTGGCCCAGCCGTAGACCACGCGCGGCGTCGCGTTCATGTAGATGTTGCCGCAGCCGCTCGGCGAGATCATCGCGTCCGCGACGACCATCACCGCGAGCCAGCCGACGCCGAGCGCGAGCGCGATGTCGCGGTACGGCAGCGAGAACGCCTTGCTCACGTCGTGCCAGCCTGCGGCGAGCATGTCGGTGGGAATGCTGCCGATGAACGCGAGTTGCAGCAGCACGTAGATCAACGTCGACAGCAGGATCGACAGGATCAGCGCGATCGGGATCGTGCGCTGCGGATTGCGCACCTCGCTCGCGACCGACACGATCGGCGTGAGCCCGAGATACGCGAAGATGATGCCGCCGGCCGACACGGCCATCTCAATGCCCGGCATGCCGAACGGCGCGAAGCCGTGCACGGTCAGGTTCGCGGGCTTGAAGAACGTGAACAGCACGCCGATCACCGCGAGCGGCACGATGAACTTGAAGACGCTGATGATGTTGTTCGCCTTCGCGAAGGTCTTCACGCTCGAATAGTTCAGGTAAAAGAAGAAGCACAGCAGCGCGGCCTGCACGAGCCAGCCGACGGTGGTCGGGTCGCTCGATCCTTCGACCGTCAGGCCCGGAAACCACGCGGCCGCGTACTGGCGCGCGGCGACGACCTCGATTGCGATCAGGCTCGAGAACGCGATCAGCGTGATGAAGCCCATCAGGTAGCCGAGCAGCGGACCGTGCGAGAACACCGGATAGCGCACCACGCCGCCGGCGCGCGGCAGCGCGGCGCCGAGCTCGCAGTAGACGATCCCGAGCAGCAGCACCGCGAAGCCGCCGAGCAGCCACGAGAAGATGCCGGCCGGGCCCGCGATCGTCGATACGTGACTCGCGGCGAACAGCCACCCCGAACCGAAAATGGCGCCGAGACCGATGAACGTGAGATCGGTCAGCGACAGCTGTTTCTTGAACTTGCCGTGACCCGCGCCGGGGTGCCCGGAACGGGAAAGCGGGACAGACGGGTGTGCGTTGCCTTGGCCTGGCATGGGCGTGTCTCCTGGAGGGAATATCGGCACAGGCTTGAGGTGCGCCGCGCTCCGACGGAGCAGCGGCGCCTGCCTGTCGGCCGGCGACGCCCGGTTCGAGCGACCGGGGCGGGCTGCGGGGCATTCACGCGCGGCACGCTCTGGCGCCGCGGCGAACGGGCCCGCAGGCCATGCCGGACCGGAGACGGCGGTGCGCAGGCGCAATGCCCGCGCGCCGCCGCAGGGGCGTCGATCAGAGACCGACGTCGGGCAGCGCCGGGCGCGTTTCGAGCGCCTTCGCGACGATGGCCTTCACTTCCGCGAGCGTGTCGCCTTGCAGCGCGAGGCGCGGCGGACGCGTGATCGCGCTGCCGCGGCCGACCAGCTCCTCGCACAGCTTGATGCACTGCACGAGGTCGGGGCGTGCGTCGAGGTGCAGCAGCGGCATGAACCAGCGATACAGCGCGAGCGCTTCGTCGAAGCGCTTTTGCTTCGCGAGGCGGAACAGCGTCTCGCCTTCCTTCGGGAACGCGTTCGACATGCCCGACACCCAGCCTTCGGCGCCGACCGCGATGCTCTCGACCACGACGTCGTCGAGGCCCGCGAACAGTACGAAGCGATCGCCGACCGCATTGCGCAGGTCGATGAAGCGGCGCGTATCGCCCGACGAATCCTTGAAGCAGACGATGTTCTCGCAATCCTGCAGCGCGATCAGCACGTCGGGCGTCACGTCGTTCTTGTAGATCGGCGGGTTGTTGTAGACCATCACCGGCAGGTCGGTGCTCGTCGCGACCGCGCGGAAGTGCGCGGCGGTTTCGTGCGGCTTCGCCGAGTAGACGAGCGCGGGCATCACCATCACGCCGTCGACGCCGACGCGCTGCGCTTCGCGCACCGTGTTGCGCGCGAATTCGGTCGTGAATTCGGCGATGCCGGCGATCACCGGAATCTTGCCGCCGGCCGCGTCGCGCGCGGCCTCGATCACCTGGAGCTTCTCGCTCGTCGACAGCGACGTGTTTTCGCCGACCGTGCCGCAGACCACGAGGCCCGACACGCCGTCGTTCACCAGGTTCTTGACCACGCGGTGCGTGGCGTCGATGTCGAGGGAAAAGTCCGGCTTGAACTGGGTGCTGACGGCCGGGAAAACCCCGGTCCATTGAATGGCTTTGCGGCTCACTGAAATCTCCTACGTTCGTATCGGTCGGCCGACGGGTGTGTCGGTGTGGCAACCAGTATCGCCGCGCAAACGCCCATCACGCTTGAGTCGTATCGCGGAGCAAAATGACGAAATCGGCACAGCGGCTGGCAGGGGCGGGAGGGGCCCGTCGCACTATGCCGATTTCGTCGTCGTCCTCATCGAAAAGCCACAAGCGGACGGACGCGCGACGGAGGAAGCTATGCTCCTTTCCCCACTTCGGACGGCTCATGATGAAGCGCATCCAGATCATCGATTCGCACACGGGCGGCGAACCCACTCGGCTCGTCGTGTCCGGCTTTCCGTCGCTCGGCCGCGGCACGATGGCCGAGCGGCGCGACGTGCTCGCGCGCGAGCACGACCGTTACCGCACCGCGTGCATCCTCGAGCCGCGCGGCAGCGACGTGATGGTCGGCGCGCTGCTGTGCGACCCGGTGGCGCCCGACGCGGCGGCCGGCGTGATCTTCTTCAACAATAGCGGCTATCTCGGGATGTGCGGGCACGGCACGATCGGCGTCGTGCGCACGCTGCATCACATGGGGCGCATCGAGCCCGGCGTGCACCGGATCGAGACGCCGGTCGGCACCGTCGAGGCGACGCTGCACGACGACCTGTCGGTCAGCGTGCGCAACGTGCCCGCATATCGTCACGCGCAGGGCGTCGTGCTCGACGTGCCGGGATACGGCCCCGTGAAGGGCGACATCGCATGGGGCGGCAACTGGTTCTTCCTGATCAGCGACCACGGGCAGCGCGTCGCCGGCGACAACGTCGCGGCGCTCACCGCGTATGCGTCGGCCGTGCGCGAAGGGCTCGAACGCGCGGGCATCACCGGCGCGAACGGCGGCGAGATCGATCACATCGAGTTGTTCGCCGACGATCCCGAGCACGACAGCCGCAGCTTCGTGCTGTGCCCGGGCCTCGCGTACGACCGTTCGCCGTGCGGCACCGGCACCAGCGCGAAGCTCGCGTGCCTCGCGGCCGACGGCAAGCTCGCGCCGGGCGTCGTGTGGCGGCAGGCGAGCGTGATCGGCAGCGTGTTCCACGCGAGCTACGAGCTGGCCGACGGCGGCATCGTGCCGACGATTCGCGGCAGCGCGCACCTGAGCGCGGAAGCGACGCTGCTGATCGACGAAGACGATCCGTTCGGCTGGGGCATCGGGTCGTGAGCGAAACGAAGACCGACGTCGTCGTGATCGGCGCCGGCATCGTCGGCGCGGCCTGCGCGCACGAACTCGCGCAGCGCGGGCTGCGCGTGCTCGTCGTCGACGACGCGAGCGGCGGCGCGACCGGCGCGGGCATGGGCCACCTCGTCGCGATGGACGACAACGCGGCCGAGCTCGCGCTGAGCCATTACTCGATCGACCTGTGGCGCGCGTTGAGCGGCGAGATGCCGGAAGGCTGCGCATACCGCAACTGCGGCACGCTGTGGCTCGCGGCCGATACGCACGAAATGGATCTGGCGCGCGCCAAGCAGGCGACGCTCGCCGCGCACGGCGTGGCCGGCGAGCTGATCGACGCGGCGGCGCTCGCGCAACTGGAGCCGATGCTGCGCGCCGGGCTCGGCGGCGCGCTGAAGATTCCCGGCGACGCGATTCTCTATGCGCCCGTCACCGCGAACTGGCTGCTGCAGCGCGCGCCGCGCATCACGTTGCGCCGCGAGCGGGCCGTCGCGGTCGATGGCTCGAGCGTGACGCTCGCGAGCGGCGACGTGCTGCGCGCGCAGCGTGTGCTGGTGGCGAACGGCGTCGCGGCGCGCACGCTGTTGCCCGAACTGCCGCTGCGCCCGAAAAAGGGCCATCTGCTGATTACCGACCGCTATCCGGGCCACGTGTCGCATCAACTCGTCGAGCTCGGCTATGCGGCGAGCGCGCACGCGAGCGACGGCACGTCGGTCGCGTTCAACGTGCAGCCACGGCCGACCGGCCAGTTGCTGATCGGCTCGTCGCGCCAGTTCGACACCGAGGACGCGCAGGTCGAGCCGCCCGTGCTCGCACGCATGCTGCGCCGCGCGGTCGGCTACCTGCCGGATCTGGCCGACCTGAACGGCATTCGCGCATGGACGGGTTTCCGATCCGCGAGCCCCGACGGCCTGCCGCTGCTCGGCGAGCACCCGGCGCGGCCGGGCGTGTGGCTCGCGGTCGGCCACGAAGGGCTCGGCGTGACGACCGCGCCGGGCAGTGCGCGGCTCGTCGCCGCGCTGATGGCCGGCGAGCGGCCGCCCATCGATATCGAACCGTATTTGCCGGGACGCTTCCTCACCGCGTCGTCCTTGGCCGGAGCGCTGACATGAAACGCCCCCCACGCTCACTTTGTTCGCTGCCCCCCGCGGGGGCGGTCAGCCTCCTTGGGGCGGCCCGGCGGAGGCTGACATGATCATTCATCTGGACGGCCGCGCGCTGACGGTGGCCGACGGCGTGACCGTCGCGGCCGCCGTTGCGGCGAGCGGCGACGACACGACGCGCGTGTCGTGCATGGGTGCGGCGCGTGCGCCGTTTTGCGGGATGGGCATCTGCCAGGAATGCCGGATGACGATCGACGGCCGGCGCCGGCTGGCGTGCCAGACGCTGTGCCGCGACGGCATGCAGGTGGAGCGCACGCGATGAAACAGGAACGACTGAGCGTCGACGTCGCGATCGTCGGCGCGGGCCCGGCCGGACTGTCGGCCGCGCGGGCCGCCGCGCGCAGCGGCGCGACCGTTGCGATCGTCGACGACAACCCGCGGGCGGGCGGACAGATCTGGCGGCAGCCGGCAGCGGCCGCACCGACGCCGGCCGCCGCCGAACGCCTCGCCGTGCTGCGGCAGCCGAACGTCATGCACCTCGCGGCGACGCGCATCGTCGCCGAAACGCAGCCGGGCACGCTGCTGCTCGAAGACGACGAATGCGGGCGGTTGCTCGATTTCCGGACGCTGATTCTCTGCTGCGGCGCGCGCGAGCTGCTGCTGCCGTTTCCGGGCTGGACGCTGCCTGGCGTGACCGGCGCGGGCGGCTTGCAGGCGCTGATCAAGTACGGGCTCGACGTGCGCGGGCAGCGCACGGTGATCGCGGGCAGCGGGCCGCTGCTGCTGGCGAGCGCGGCGACGGCCCGGCAGGCCGGCGCACGCGTGTCGCACGTGCTCGAACAGGCCGCATGGGGCGACGTCGCCGGCTTCGGCGCGGGGCTGTGGCGCTGGCCGTCGAAGCTCGCGCAGGCCGCGAAGCTCGTCACGGCTGCTTATCGGCCGGCTGCGTACGTCGTCGAGGCATTCGGCGACCAGCGGCTCGAACGCGTGCGGATTCGTCAGGGCGATCGCGAATTCGACGTCGACTGCGACCGGCTCGCGTGCGGCTTCGGCCTCGTGCCGAATACCGTGCTGCCGCGTCATCTCGGCTGCCGGATCGAGCACGGCGCGGTGGCGGTCGACGCACACCAGCGCACGAGCCGCGACGGGTATTTCGCGGCAGGCGAGTGCACGGGCGTCGGCGGCAGCGAGCTGGCGATGGTCGAAGGCGAAATCGCCGGCTATGCGGCGACCGGGCAGACCGACCGACTGGCCGCGCTGGTCGCACGCCGTGCGCGCTGGCAGGCGTTCGCGGATGCCGTACGCGAGCGCTTCGCGATCCGCGCGCCGATCCGCCGGCTCGCGCGAGCCGACACGCTGCTGTGTCGTTGCGAAGACGTGCGGTTCGATGCGGTCGCACGGGAACCGGGCTGGACCGCCGCCAAACTGCAGTCGCGTTGCGGGATGGGCGCATGCCAGGGTCGCGTGTGCGGCGCGGCCGCGCAGGCGCTGTTCGGCTGGACACCGCCGGCGCCGCGCACGCCGCTGGTGCCCGCGCGGGTCGGCACGCTGATGCTCGACGGTACGGAATCCTGCGACGGCGCGTGACGTGTGCGGCGTCGCGGTGAAGCGGCCCGGTTCGCGCCTGTTACGCCGTTCACTCCACCTTCACGTTCTCCCATCCGCCGACCTGCGGCGCCGCACAGGCGCGCAGACACTCGATCGTTGCGGCCACGGCCGCGCGGTTCGCGCTGTCGGGGTGCCAGTACATCGACACCGCGCCCTGGCCCTCGAGCTCCATCGGCAGGATGCGGATCGCGTTCAGTTGCGCGAAGCGCCGCGCGGCGCGGTGCGACGCGACACCGAGCAGATCGGTGTTGTTCAGCAGCGTGAGGTTCAGGATCGACGAATTCGATTCGACGCAGTGCGGCGGCTGCACACGGCCGGCGGCGTGCAGCGCGGCTTCCAGCGCATTGTGGACGGGCGTGCCCGCCGGCCACACGATCCACGGATAGGCGAGCACGTCGTCCCAGCCGAGCGACGTCGCGCCGGCCAGCGCGTGGCCGGGCCGCGCGACGAACACGACCGGATCGACGTACAGCGCTTCGGCATGCAGCAGCGGATCGACGGACGTCGAGCCCGAGCGGCCGACGACGATATCGAGTTCGCTGCGCGCGAGCTGCGGCATCAGCTGGTTCATCGTGCTTTCGGTGAGCCGCACCTGCGCGCGCGGCATCCGTTTCAGCAACTGCGACACCGCGAACGGCACCGTGTCGGCCGCCGCGACGCCCGACGTGCCGATCGTCACGAGGCCGCTGCCGCCTTCGCGCAACGCGGCCATGTCGTCGCGCGCGATGTCGAGCTGCGCTTCGACGCGTCGCGCATGCTCGATCAGCGCTTCGCCGTAGGGCGTCGGCCTCAGCCCGCGCGCATGCCGCTCGAACAGCGGCAGCCCGACATCCTCTTCCAGCTCCTTCAGCCATTTCGACAGCGCCGGCTGCGTGGTCGCGAGCGCGACCGCCGACTGGCTCAGATTGCCGGTGCCGGCGAGGCTCAACAGTACTTGCAGGTGCCGCAGCCGCAGCCGGTGGGTCCAGTCCATTGCATGCCTCGTTGCGAGAAGGTATATCCAGAAATATATGGATCAGATGATTTGACCATTTTACCGGGTATGTCTGCGTCGAATATAAATCTGCTGACGGACTGCAGCACGGTCCCCGCCCCGACATAGCGCCGACGCCGATCGGCCGC
>NZ_BCPP01000137.1:0-10197 GCF_016586125.1 Burkholderia sp. E168m23 | reverse complement strand
CCATCGTCTCGAGCGCGTGATGCGCGAAGCGTTCGCCGGCGTGTGGGCGGTCGCGGAAGAGCACAAGGTGACGGTGCGTACGGCGGCGTTCATCGTCGCGTGCAAGCGCATCCTGATGGCGCGCGAAATGCGCGGCCTCTACCCCTGATCGGGCGTCCCCGACCGGGCGTCCCTAACCGGGCGTCCCTAACCGGGCGTCCCCGATCGACGACCATGATCGATTCATGACGCAATCCACCCGATTGTGGATATGAACCCGCGCGGGCGGTGCCGAATCCGGCACCGCCCGCGCGCGCATCTGGAGCGCCCGGAGCCGGGAGGAAGGCTTCGCACAGGGCGATTCGTAGTGCGGTAAACAACCAGTACTTTCAAAAATATTACTTTGATACACTGGCGCGGGTTTTAGCCAAGGAGATGACCAAAATGAAATACCACAAGGCAGTCCTGATGGCCGCGGCGCTGTGCGCGTTCGCAAGCGGCGCGTACGCTCAGGAGACTGGCACGCTGAAGAAGATCAAGGACACGGGCGTGATCGCGCTGGGCCACCGCGAATCGTCGATTCCGTTCTCCTACTACGACCAGAACCAGCAGGTGGTCGGCTATTCGCGCGAGTTCCAGCTGAAGATCGTGGACGCGGTGAAGAAGAAGCTGAACCTGCCGAACCTGCAGGTGAAGAACATCCCCGTCACGTCGCAGAACCGTATTCCGCTCGTGCAGAACGGCACGGTCGACATCGAGTGCGGCTCGACGACCAACAACCTCGAGCGTCAGCAGCAAGCCGCGTTCTCCGACACGATCTTCGTGATCGGCACGCGCCTGATGACGAAGAAGGATTCGGGCGTCAAGGATTTCGCCGACCTGAAGGGCAAGACGGTCGTGACGACCGCCGGCACGACGTCTGAGCGCCTGCTGCGCAAGATGAACAACGACAAGCAGCTCGGCATGAATATCATCAGCGCGAAGGATCACGGCGATTCGTTCAACACGCTGGAATCGGGCCGCGCGGTCGCGTTCATGATGGACGACGCGCTGCTCGCGGGCGAGCGCGCGAAGGCGAAGCAGCCGGGCGAGTGGGTGATCGTCGGCACGCCGCAATCGGAAGAGGCTTACGGCTGCATGATGCGCAAGGGCGATGCCGACTTCAAGAAGGTCGTCGACGACGCGATCTCGCAAGTCGAGAAGTCGGGCGAAGCCGCGAAGATTTACGCGAAGTGGTTCGAGAACCCGATTCCGCCGAAGGGGCTGAACCTGAACTTCCCGCTGTCCGATTCGATGAAGAAGCTGTACGCGAACCCGAACGACAAGGCGCTCGACTGACCACACGGCCGTTGATGCAGAAATGACGCTAATGAGACGGAAGAGGCCACGCTTCTTCCGTTTCTTTTTGCTGGAGTCTTGCCCATGTCTTACCACTGGAACTGGGGCATCTTTCTGAGCCCCGTGTCGACCGGCGAGCCGACGACTTATTTCGGATGGCTGATGTCCGGCTTCTGGGTGACGATCGAAGTGTCGCTCGTCGCCTGGGTCATCGCGCTGATCGTCGGGTCGCTGTTCGGCGTGCTGCGCACCGTGCCGAACAAGTGGCTCGCCGCGATCGGCACCGTGTACGTGTCGATCTTCCGGAACATCCCGCTGATCGTGCAGTTCTTCGTCTGGTATCTCGTGATACCCGAGTTGCTGCCCGCGTCGATCGGCACCTGGATCAAGCAGTTGCCGCCCGGCACGCAGTTCTTTACCGCGTCGATCGTCTGTCTCGGCCTGTTCACGGGCGCGCGCGTGTGCGAACAGGTGCGCTCGGGGATCAACGCGCTGCCGAAGGGCCAGCGCGCGGCCGGCCTCGCGATGGGCTTCACGCAATGGCAGACGTATCGCTACGTGCTGCTGCCCGTCGCGTACCGGATCATCGTGCCGCCGCTCACGTCGGAATTCCTGAACATCTTCAAGAACTCCGCCGTCGCGTCGACGATCGGCCTGCTCGACCTGTCCGCACAGGCGCGCCAGCTCGTCGACTACACCGCGCAGACCTATGAGTCGTTCATCGCGGTCACGCTCGCCTACGTGCTGATCAACCTCGTCGTGATGGCGTTCATGCGCTGGATCGAAGGCCGCACGCGGCTGCCCGGCTATATCGGAGGCAAGTGATGCATCAGTTCGACTGGAGTAGTATTCCCGGCGCGCTGCCGACGCTGTGGTCGGGGGCGGTCGTCACGTTCAAGATCACGCTGATCGCGATCGTGATCGGGATCGTCTGGGGCACGCTGCTGGCGCTGCTGCGGCTGTCCGGCGTGAAGCCGCTCGCATGGTTCGCGAAAGCGTACGTGACGGTGTTCCGCTCGATCCCGCTCGTGATGGTGCTGCTGTGGTTCTTCCTGATCGTGCCGCAGTTGCTGCAGGGCGTGCTCGGGCTGTCGCCGACGATCGACATCCGCCTCGCGTCGGCCATGGTCGCGTTCTCGTTGTTCGAAGCCGCGTATTATTCCGAGATCATCCGCGCCGGCATCCAGGCGGTGCCGCGCGGGCAGGTGAACGCCGCGTTCGCGCTCGGCATGAACTACGCGCAGGCGATGCGCCTCGTGATCCTGCCGCAGGCGTTCCGCGCGATGGTGCCGCTGCTGCTCACGCAGGCGATCGTCCTGTTCCAGGATACGTCGCTCGTGTACGTGATCAGTCTCGCGGACTTCTTCCGCACGGCCGCCAACGTCGGCGATCGCGACGGCACGACCGTCGAGATGGTCCTGTTCGCCGGCGCATGCTATTTCGTGATTTGCTCGTTGGCGTCTGCTCTCGTCAAGGGTCTCCAGAAAAAGGTCACAAGATGATTTCCATCAAGAACGTTTCGAAGTGGTACGGCCAGTTTCAGGTCCTCACCGAATGCACGACCGAGGTCAAGAAAGGCGAAGTGGTCGTCGTGTGCGGCCCGTCGGGCTCCGGCAAGTCGACGCTGATCAAGACCGTGAACGGCCTGGAGCCGTTCCAGCAGGGCGAGATCCTCGTGAACGGCCAGTCGGTCGGCGACAAGAAGACGAACCTGTCGAAGCTGCGCTCGAAGGTCGGGATGGTGTTCCAGCATTTCGAGCTGTTCCCGCACCTGTCGATCACCGAAAACCTGACGCTCGCGCAGGTCAAGGTGCTCGGCCGCGGCAAGGACGAGGCGAACGAGAAGGGCATGAAGCTGCTCGATCGCGTCGGCCTGAAGGCGCATGCGCACAAGTTTCCGGGCCAGTTGTCGGGCGGCCAGCAGCAGCGGGTCGCGATCGCGCGCGCGCTGTCGATGGACCCGATCGCGATGCTGTTCGACGAGCCGACGTCCGCGCTCGATCCCGAGATGATCAACGAAGTGCTCGACGTGATGGTCGAACTCGCGCAGGAAGGGATGACGATGATGGTCGTCACGCACGAGATGGGCTTCGCGAAGAAGGTCGCGCATCGCGTGATCTTCATGGACAAGGGCGCGATCGTCGAGGACGACCGCAAGGACGATTTCTTCTCGAATCCGAAATCGGACCGCGCGAAGGACTTCCTCGCGAAGATCCTGCACTGAGCGTTCGCGCGTTTTCGCGCGCACCCATGCGAAAACCGCCCGGCACGCAGCCGGGCGGTTTTTTTTCGTCCGTCGCCGGGCGTTACCAGCTGTACCGGTAGCCGACCTGTCCGACGATTCCGCGCCGGTAATCGCCGCCGATGTTGCGTGCGATCTTCGCGTTCGCGTACAGCTCGCCGGACTTGCCGAAGCCGGCGGTCACGCCGACGCCGAGCTCGTACCAGGTGCGCCCGAGATGCGTCGCGAACGGCGTGCCGCCGACCACGGTCTGCCCCGGCGACAGGAAGTCGTGCAGCACGTCGGCCGTGAAGTACGGTGTCGCGGCGCCGCCGCCCGCGTCCGACTGGAGGTTCGGCCGGAAGATGCGCACGCCGACGCGGCCGCGCAGCGCATTCGTCGTCGTGCCCGACACGGCCGACACGTTGTCGTTGAACCCGTTCAGCTTCAGGTACTGATACATCAACTGCGCTTGCGGCTCGACCGCGAACGGCAACGTGCCGATCGCGAACGGCTTGCCGACTTCCTGCGACAGCGCGACGCCGAAGCCGTTCTGCGACGCCTCGTTGCCGTAGCTGTCGCGATAGCGGTTGCCGTAGTGCGTGACCTGCCCGACGCTGTCGAAGTAGGTGCCGTCGGGCAGGTAGCGCGTCCAGTAGCCGCCGACGCTTTGCGCGTGCATCTCGACCGAGCCGGTCGACGTCGACAGGTCGGGCGAGCCTGCGCGCGCCATGTCGCTGAAGCTCGCATTCGACACGCCGATGCTGGCCGTCACGCCCGCATGCGTGCTGCCGGCGCCGTCGGGCGCCTGGTCGAGGGTCCAGTCCTTGCCGAACTGCGCGAAGAACGTGCGTTCGTCGGCCGAGAAACGGCCCGCATTCGCATCGAGGCTCTGGCCGCCGATGCGCCCCCACACGCCGTCGCGATTGCCGGGCTGCTGTTTCTCGACGTTGTAGATGTCGCCGACGCGCTCGTGCAGCCTGCCGAGCGTCGAGAAGCCGTAGTCGGCGTTCAGCAGCGGCGTCATCGCGTAGCCGGAGACGCCCGGACGATACGCGAGCGTGCCGCCGTTGCCGTTTGCGTTGCCATTCCCGTTGTTGCCGCCGTCGCCGCCGCCGGACGGGTGGATCGGGTCGCCGGGGTCGGTCTGGTCGAGTTGCGAGCGCAGGTACCAGCCGTTCGCATCACCTTGCCCGCCGCGATAGAGCCGGTATTCATACGCGCCGGCCTGTACCGGGCCGGCAAGATGGAATGCCGACGCGGCGGTCGTGCCGCCGTTGGCCGTGACGACCACGGGAATGCCGTCGCCGGTCGTCTGCGCGCCGGTGCCGGCCGTGTTGGCGATCTTCAGGCCGGTCGTGCCGCTCGCCGTGCCGCCGTTCACGATCAGCCGGTCGGTCGGTGACGTATCGGCGCCGAGATACGTGTTCAGCGCGATCGTGCCGCCGTTGCCGACGTAGCCGCCGGTCGTCAGCGTCTTGTAGCTGCCGGTCAGCGTCGGCGAGCCGGTCGGCGCGGCGAACGCGACGAGGCCAGCGTTGTTCAGGCTGCGCAGGACCGAACTGCCCGTCATGCGCCACGTGCTCGTGCCGTCGACACTCAGCGCGACCGGGTCGATCTTCCCGGTCAGCGTCGTGCCGTTCGCGAGGAACACGTTGCCGGTGCTCGATGCGTCCGACACGATGTCGCCCGCGAGGTTGACCGCCGATGCGCCGAACGTCACGTTGCTGCCGTTCGCGAGGTTCAGCAGCGTGCCGTTGCCGGCCGTCACGACCGTGCCGTTGCGTACCGCGATGTCGGCCGTGCCGCCGCGCGCGGCGAACGCCGGCCCGGTGGATGACGTCACGCTGCCGCCGTCGACGAGCACCGAGCTGGTCGCGCCGTTCGCGAGCGTGTCCGACGTCAGCACGCCGGCCGTCGCGCCCGTGAGCGCCGTGCCGGTCAACGCGAGCACGCCGCCGCTGTTCGCGGTGGCGCCGTTGCCGGCCACGCTGGCGAGCGACGAACCCGTATCGGCGAGGCGGCCGCCGTTTTGCGCGACGATGCCATCGGCCGCGGCACCCGATGCGGAAATCTTCGCGCCCGACAGCAGGGCTGTCGCGCCGCCGTCCATGACGATCGCATGCGCGTTCGCGCCGGTCGTCGCGACGGTGGTTCCGTTGGCCGTGAGCGTGGAATCGGCACCCGACACGGACAGGCCGAGCGCGTCGGCCCCCGCCGTGCGGACGACCGTGGCCGCATCGGTCGCGATACGTGCACCCGCACCGGTCGACGCGAGGCCGGCGGCGCCGTTGCCGGTCGTGGCGACCTGCGTGCCGGACAGTGCGATCGTTGCATTCGCACCGAGGTTGCGGATGCCGCTGCCCGAGCCGCCGACCGCGATCGACGTCGCCCCGGCCGCGATCCCGCCGTCCGTCACGGTCGAGTCGATCAGCACGCCGTCGGCGCTGCCGTTCGCGACGACGGTGCCCGCGCCCGACAGCGCGACCGATGCGCCGGCCCCCGTGAGACGCACGCCCGCGATCCCGTCGTCGGCTTCGATCGAACCCGCATTGGCGAGCGTGGCCGACGCACCCTGCACGAGCGCGCCGGTGCCGTTGGAGACGCGGATCGTCGACGCGTTGTTCACCGTGCCGAGCGCGCCGGCCACGACGCCCGTCGAGCCGGCGCCGGTCAGCCACACCGTGCTGCGGTTCTCGAGCGTGCCGAGGTTCTGCGCGATGAAGCCGGTCACGCCGGCGGTCGACGACGTGACGGCGGCGTGATTGGTCAGCGTCGTCGCGACCGGTGCGCCGGCAGCCGCGCCGGCGAGGTCGTGCGCCTGGCCGTCGACGATGCCCGCGGTCGCGCCGGCCGCGTTCAGGTTGATCGTCGTGCCCGGGTCGATCGTGCCTTTCGCGCCGCCTTCGACCGCGATCGCGATGCCGTTCGCGCCTTTGACGTCGTAGATCGCGTTGCCGGTCGACAGCGTGGTGCCGACGTCGGTCGCGAGCACGCCGCGCGCGCGCTGGCCGTTGACGTCGGTGATCAGTGCGCCGGCCGCCGACGCGCCCGTGTAGGCCGCGCCGCCCGCGACGCGGAACAGCGTCGAATCGTCGGTGTCGACACTCAGGTGCTGCGCGGCGACGTTGATTTTCGAGCCTGCGCCGTATGCATAGAAGCCGATCTGGTGCGTGCCGGACATGAAGGCCGGCACGGCGTTCGCGCCGACGTCGATCGTCGCGCCGGAACGCGCGTGCACGCCGATCGCGCCGGTGCCCGTCAGGTTCAGCGCACCGTCGAGCGTGGCTTTCGCGAGCGGCCCTTCGGCCCAGACGCCGTAGTTGCGCGTGCCCGACGCGGGATCGAGGCCGCCGGCCACGTTGATCGTGCCGGTCGACGTCGCGGCCGTCGCGTTCGTGCCGGTGCCGACGACCATGATGCCGATGCCGTTCACGCCATTCAGCGTGATCGTGCCCGTATTGGTCACGGTCGCGGCGGTGTCGGCCGCGAGCATGCCGACGTTGGCGAGCGGCGTGCCGGGCGCCGCGCCGTTGACGACGATCGCGCCCGCGTTGGTCAGCGTGCCGGCGCTCGAGCCGATGCTCGCCAGCGCGGCGCCGTTCTGCGTCTGCGTGCCGATCACGATCGTGCCGAGGTTGCTGGCGGTGCCCGACGCGCCGAGCAGGATGCCGTACCCGTGCGCGGACAGCGCGACGTCGTTCGCGGCTTCGGGGGAGCTGGGGTCGTACTGCGCGGCGCGGCCGAGATAGATCGTGCCGCCGGCTTCGTTCGTGAAGCTGCCGCCGGCGACGAGGCCGCCGATCACCTGGCTGTCGAGCGTCGTCGCGTTGACGCCGACGTTGATCGTGCCGGCGTTCGACGCGCGCGCGCCGTCCGTGGCGGCTACCGCGTAGTTCTGCAGGTCGAGCCGGTTGCGGGTGAGATTCCAGGCGCCGACGTTCATCACGCCGTTGTTGACGAACGTCGTGCCGGCGCCGTTCGCGTACACGCCGCTGCCTTCGACGTACGTGTTGAGCCCGAAGTTGTCGGAAGGGGTGGCGCCCCCCGTGTTGACGTTGTCGCCAGCCGTATAGCCGGACGAGATCGTGCCGTTGTTGACGCCGCTCGCGCCGCTCAGCAGGCGCACCAGCGTGAAGTCGCCCGACAGGCGCCCGTCGTTGACGAAGTGCGCGCCGTTCTCCGCGACGACGGCCGCGCTCTCATCGATCGTGTTGGAGCCGCGGAAGTCGATCTGACCGTCCTTGCCGATGTGCAGCGTAGCGTTCGCGCCCGTGCCGTGCATCGCGGACGGGTAGTTTCTGGGCAGCGCGTTCTTGTCGCCGGGCGATACGTCGTTCGCATACTCGAAGGTCTGCGGGGAAAGTGTCACGGCCTGGCCGAACGCGGTGTCGTAGGCGGTCTGCGAGCCGAGCGCGCCGTTGCGGACCGAACGCACGAGAAAGTCGTTGTACGCGGCGAGCGACGCGGCGTCGGTGACGGTCCACGTGCTGCCGTCGAACGCGGTGAAGGTGCCTGCGTAGGTCGGCACGTCGAGCTCGATGCTGCCGACGGGGCCGCCGCTCGCGAGATAGTCGCCGGTGATGAACCAGATCTGGTTGCGCGAATTCCAGTTGATGACGCTGGGTGCCGAGCCGGTGCCGTCCGCGTAGGCGAGATCGCTCTGCTTGGCCGCGATCGTCATCACGTTGCCGGTTGCCGCAGGTGCGTTCGCGGGGTTGCCGATCGATACGTCGAGCGTGCCGCCCGAATTCGCGACCGTGCCGATCCGCGTGTTCACGTACTGGTTGTCGTTCACGTCGTGGTAGACCTGCACGACGGTCGAGCCCGCGGTCGATGACACGAACGCGGACGAGTCGTAAGTGGCGACGGACGTGCGGCTGCCCGTGATCGAATCGGGGGTGCCGACGCTTTGCGTCTTGCCGCCGAGCGTGACCAACGGCTGATTCGGGTTGCCCGAAATGATGGACGTGTTGCCGAGCGGCATCGGCGTGTAGCCCATGTCGCCGGTCGCGCCCGTCCAGGCGCCGGTCAGGCCGACCCGGTCGCCGCCCGACACGGTCGTGGCGCCGACGAGATCGTTGTTGACGGTCGGGCTGAAACTGCCGAGCGCGCAGGTGCCGCCGTTCGCGACGGCCGCGCCGTTGCCGCAGGTCGATGCGTGCACGGTGCCGGCCGACAGTGCCGCCAGTGCGGCGCCGAGCGCCGCGACACGAAGCGGCGACCGGCGCGTTGCGTGATGCGTTGCCTTGCGGGCGGTGCGCTGACTTGGCCCCGATGCAGCGCCCGAGCGCTTGCCGCGCGTCTGGGTCGTTTCCGCGACCGCGACCCAGCAGCCGGCGGCCTCGCTCCATATCGATCGAAATGAGTGATTCACGACATACCCCTCTTTCTTCTTTTTGACGTGGCATTCGCCGTTGTTCGGCGAATTCGCATTCCGCGGTGGGGAAATGATCCGAAGGGGCGTGCGGCGGCTATGGCAGCGTGTCGCGCCAATCGTGTTTCGTTACACCGAGGATGGGCGGAGTCTACTGATTCAGATGGCCGTCGATTATCGAGAAGCTGGAAACTGTAATGATGCGAACCGTAATGCGTGGTATTTTTGATTTGTGTGGTTAATCGAACCGAAGGCTGTGGCGGGGGCGGGCTGGGAGGGGTTTTGCAGAGATCTGGAACGGCTGCCGGAGTAGGTGGGATAGCGAACGGTTCCGGCAGATGCGGTGCGTTAAAATCCGGATCAGGGGTTCTTGTTTTAATTGATGGTTATTTTCCTGATTCCATCTTTTATTTGCTTTCGCTTGTAAATTAATAAAATCAAGCGGATGTCGGGTGATGTCAATCGATTGCGCCGGGTGGCGGTCAAAACGAAACCGTATTGACCGGAGCGAGGCGATTTGCGCTGATGACGCATGAAGTGCGCGCAGCAGTTCGGAAAGCGAGCGCAGCCGATGCCGCGCCGGACTTCAGAAATCGATCGCGTCGTCGGAATCGCCGTCGGCCGCGGTGGCGAGCGCTTCGCGCACCACCGTGTGCGGCGCGGACGCCGACGCATCGAGCGACGGGTTGCGCAGCTTCTCGAGCACACGCTCGGGCACCGGAATCTGCATCCGCGCGGCGACGTCGCCGCACTGGAACATGATCAGCTCGCCCGGCTCGAACGCGGTCCAGACTTCGTTGTCGGTGAGCGGCTGCGTTGCGATCACCGCGACGCGATCCTCGGGCGTCGTGTATTTCGCGAAGTCGATCGACAGGTCTTCGTCGACGAGATGCGCGGTCGAGAACGGCCAGCGCCGCACGAGGTAGTGCAGCCGCGTCGAGCAGTGCGCGAAGAGCGCCTGGCCATTCGACATCAGGAAGTTGAACACGCCGTGATCGGTGATGCCGCGCGTCAGTTCGCCGACCCGCTCGAACAGCTCGGGCAGCGGCGGCTGCGCGCCGGGAAAGGCCTCGCGCAGCCCCTGCATCAGCACGCAGAACGCCTGTTCGCTGTCGGTCGTGCCGACCGGGTGGTAGACACTGCCGTCCATGTCCGGCGCGTAGTCCTGCAGGTCGCCGTTATGCGCGAAGATCCAGTGCCGGCCCCACAGCTCGCGCATGAACGGATGGCTGTTCTCGAGCAGGATGTGCCCTTGCGTCGCCTTGCGGATGTGGGCGATCGT
>NZ_BCPP01000136.1:0-10324 GCF_016586125.1 Burkholderia sp. E168m23 | reverse complement strand
AGAAACTGGAAACGGCTTGCAAAACCTTGAATTATAGCCGAAACCCCGGCGCGTTCCGGCAATGGCCGCGACGCCCGCGCATCAGCGACGGCGCCACGTGAGCCAGCGCTCGTGCCCGTCGAACACGGCCAGCGAATCGGTCACGGGCAAATCCTCGAGCAGCTCGAAGTGCGGCGCGAGCAGCGCATCGAGTTCCGCCCGCTCGATCCCGAACGGCGGCCCCTTCGGTTTGGCCACCACGAAGAAATAGCCGGCCAGCAATCCGCCCGTGGGCAGCAGCTCGGCCATCCGCGCCGCATAGCCGGCGCGCAGGCCCGGCGGCAACGCGCACAGGAACGCGCGCTCGTACACCCACTGCACGTCGAACGGCGGCCGGTACTGGAAAAAATCGGCCTGTTCGACGACGTCCGCATGCGCGCCGAGCTGCGCCTTCGCCGCAGCGACCGCCTGCGCGGCGAAATCGATCGCCCGCACCGGCCAGCCGGCCTGCGCGAGCCAGCCGGCCTCCTGCGCACTGCCGCAGCCGGGAATCAGCACCGCGCACGGCTCGCGCCGCTGCGCGAACACGCGAAAGCCGTCCGGCACGCCGCCGAATTCCCACGGCGTCACGCCGCGTGCGAAACGCTCGTCCCAGAACGATGCGCTACCGGGGTCGCGCGTCGCGAAATCGGCGGCCGACGGTGCGGCCGGTTGCTTCGGATCGGACATCGCCGCGCTCCTTTCGATCAAGCACCGTACGCGAGCGCGAGCAGCACGCGCGCGACGAGCGCCCCGACGCCGACGGCCAGACCGAAGATCAGCAACGCCTGCAGCAGCCGGTTTGTCCGCTTCTGCTCGACGAGGACCTGACGCATCAGCTCCTCGCTCGCGGCGCGCGGCGCGTCGTGGCGCGCGGCCAGTGCATGGTGGATCAGGCGCGGCAGTTGCGGCAGCGTCTTGCTCCACTGCGGCGCCTCGACCTTGAACCGCTCGTACCAGCCGCGCAGGCCGATCTGCTCGGTCATCCAGCGCTCGAGATACGGCTTCGCGGTCTTCCACAGATCGAGCTCGGGGTCGAGCGAGCGGCCGAGCCCTTCGACGTTCAGCATCGTCTTCTGCAGCAGCACGAGCTGCGGCTGGATCTCGACGTTGAAGCGGCGCGACGTCGAGAACAGGCGCATCAGCACCTGGCCGAGCGAGATGTCCTTCAGCGCGCGATCGAAATACGGCTCGCACACCGCGCGGATCGCGCTTTCGAGCTCCTCGACGCGCGTCTCGGGCGGCACCCAGCCCGATTCGAGGTGGAGCGTCGCGACACGGTGATAGTCGCGCTTGAAGAACGCGAGGAAGTTCTGCGCGAGGTAATTCTTGTCGAAATCGGACAGTGCGCCGACGATCCCGAAATCGAGCGCGATATAACGGCCGAACGTGTTCGGGTCGAGGCTCACCTGAATGTTGCCCGGGTGCATGTCCGCATGGAAAAAGCCGTCGCGGAACACCTGCGTGAAGAAGATCTCGACGCCTTCGCGCGCGAGCTTCTTGATGTCGACGCCGGCCGAACGCAGCGTCTCGACCTGGCTGATCGGCACGCCGGTCATGCGCTCCATCACGAGCACCTGCGACGTCGAGAAATCCCAGAACATCTCGGGTACGAGCAGCAGGTCGAGGCCCGCGAAGTTGCGGCGCAGCTGGCTGCCGTTCGCGGCCTCGCGCATCAGGTCGAGCTCGTCGTGCAGGTACTTGTCGAATTCGGCGACGACCTCGCGCGGCTTCAGGCGCCGGCCGTCGGCCCACATGCGCTCGGTCCACGTCGCGATGTCGCGCATCAGCGCGAGGTCGGAATCGATCACCGGCAGCATGTTCGGCCGCAGCACCTTGACGGCGACGGCCTTGCCCGCGTGCACGCCCTGCTTCAGCTTCGCGAAGTGCACCTGCGCGATCGACGCGCTCGCGATCGGCTCGCGCTCGAATTCGTCGAACAGCTCGTCGACCGGCGCGCCGAGCGACTTCTCGATGATCGCGATCGCGACGGCCGAATCGAACGGCGGCACCTGGTCCTGCAGCTTCGCGAGTTCGTTCGCGAAATCGACCGACAGCAGGTCGCGGCGCGTCGACAGCACCTGGCCGAACTTCACGAAGATCGGGCCGAGGCTTTCGAGCGCGTGACGCAACCGCACGGCGGGCGGATCGGAGAAGCGGCGGCCGATCGTCGTGATCCGCAACAGCAGCTTCACGCGCCGGTCGTCGATCCGGGACAGCATCACTTCGTCGAGGCCAAAGCGGATGACGGTGTAGACAATCTTGATGAAACGGAAAATGCGCATGCCCTGCGGCCCTCAGTGCGCGCCGCGCGGGCCGGAGCCTGCGCGCGCGCCGATTTTTTGTTCGAGTCGCTCGACCCGCTTTTCGACCCGCGCGAGCGCATCGCGTGCGCGCGCCAGTTCGGCGTCGAAGCCGCCGAGCGACGCGCGCCGGACGACCTGCGGGTTCTCGTCGAGCCAGTATTCGGCGACGGAATCGAGCACATTGCGGCCGGTGCGGCGCGCGCGCGCGCCGGCGTCGCGCACGACCGTCGCGATCCGGTACGCCGCCGCGTCACCGACCAGCTTCGCGAGATCTTCTTCCGGTTCCCAGCGCAGATGCTCGGCCAGCTTCGCGATCTGCGTCGCGAATTCCGCGTCGCCTTCGATCTTCACGTGCTTCATCACGGCCGCCTGGCCGCCCTGCAGGAACGCGGCGACCGTGTCGCCGGCAAGCGCGATCGACACGTCGACCTGTTGTGCATCATGCGCGTCGACGGCCGACAGATAGCCGTCGGGCTGCACCAGCAGCGTGAGCGTGACGGGAGGCACGTCGATCCGGGCAGTCTTGCCCGCATAGGGAATCAGGCGGTCGCGCGCCCACGATTCGCGCGCGAGCAGGTGATTGACGGCAGCAGCAAAAGGCTTGGCGGCAAAGGTCATCGGGCTGGGAAAGAAAAAACCCGCGCAGGCCGGGCGCCCACGCGGGTTTCTATTGTAACGTCGGATCGGCGGCAGACCGTGCCTGACCGTACACCCGGGCGGCAAGCGGTCGCAGTGCGGCGGCCGTCGCCCGGGTGCCCGGCGGCGCGGGCCGCCGGCCACGCTCAGTGCGTGTTGATCTGCTGGATACCCGCGAGCAGCCAGCCCTGACTGCCCGACTTCGACAGGTTCCACACCTCGTCGAACGGCGCGGCCGACGTATTCGCCGCTTCGCGGATCAGGCCGTGGAAGCGCACGCTCGCCGACTGCTCGATGCCGCGATCCTCGATCGCGACCAGTTCCGCGTCGAGCTGCACGACGTCGGTCTGGTTCGCGTCGTTGCCGCGCGAATCGAGGTCGATCTTGATCTCGGCGAACATTTCGGGCGTCGTGAACTCGCGGATGTCGGCCAGGTTGCCCTGGTCCCACGCCGCCTGCAGGCGCACGAAATAGACTTTCGCGCTGCGCAGGAACGCTTCGGTGTCGAAACCGGCCGGCACCTGCAGCGGCGCCGCGGCCGCCGCGGCTGCGCCGGCGGCCGCTGCACCGCCGCCGAATACGCCCTGTGCTTCGTTCGCATAGCTGCTGCCGCTGCCCGCGTAGTTGCTGCCGGTGTTGCCCTGCTGGAACGACGGGCTTTGCGAGTAGCCGCCCGACGACGAAGCCGCGCCGCCGACCGAATACGCCGGCTCCTGCGGGCGACGGCGGTTCATGAACTTGCGGATCAGCCAGATGCCGACCATCGCGAGCAACGCGATCACGATGACGTTCGCCATCATGCTCGCGAATGCGCCGCCGAGACCGAAGTGCGACAGCAGCGCCGCGATGCCGAGACCGGCCGCGAGGCCGGCGATCGGCCCGAGCCAGCGCGAGCGGTTGGGCTGCGCGGCCGGCGTGGGCGCAGCCGGGTTCGCACGCTGGGCCTGCGACGGCGCGGCCTGCTGCATCGGCTGCTGCGCGGGCGGCGTGGCCTGGCGCTGCGTGACGGTGGAATTCTGGCGACCGATGCTGCGCCCGCCGCCCATGCGCCGGGCTTCGGCGTCGAGCGATGCGAACGTGCCGGCCGTGAGCAGGCCGACCATCAGCAGCGTGCCGACCCGTCGAGCCCACGGCTTCGACGGTTTGCTACGGTTGAACAACGAACGCGATTCAGACATCAGCTTCTCCGAATGTAAGACGAATGTAGGGAAAGAACCCCTTAGTACTTGGTCCCTAGGTGTAAAGCTACCACGCCACCTGACAAATTGTAATATTTGACGGCGTCGAGGCCTGCTTGTTCCATCATCGTCTTCAGCGTGTCCTGATCGGGGTGCATCCGGATAGATTCAGCAAGATACCGATAACTTTCAGCATCTTTCGCGAACTTGTCGCCAAGCCACGGCAATACTTTGAAAGAATACAGATCGTACGCCTTTTTCAGCGGATCCCAGACTTTCGAGAATTCCAGCACCATCACGCGGCCGCCGGGCTTCGTCACGCGGCGCATCTCGGCGAGCGCGGCATCCTTGTGCGTCATGTTGCGCAGCCCGAACGCGACCGTGACCACGTCGAAGTAGTTGTCCGGAAAAGGAATTTTCTCGGCGTCGCACAACAGCGACGGCGTCACGATGCCCTTGTCGAGCAGCCGGTCGCGGCCGACGCGCAGCATCGATTCGTTGATGTCGGTATGCCAGACCTCGCCCGTCGGCCCGGCCGCCTTCGCGAACGACTTGGTCAGGTCGCCGGTGCCGGCCGCGATGTCGAGCACCTTGAAGCCGGGGCGCACGTTCGCCTGCGCGATCGTGAACGCCTTCCACGCGCGGTGCATGCCCGCCGACATCAGGTCGTTCATCAGATCGTAGTTGCTCGCGACCGAATGAAACACGCCCGCCACTTTCTTCGCTTTTTCGTTTTCCTCGACGCTCTCGAAGCCGAAGTGGGTTTTGCTCATCGCGTTGATCCTCAGTAAATGGCAAGACGGCGCCGAGCGGGCGCCGTCGATTTCAGTGGCAGTGGCCGTGCGGCGCGCTGGCCGCCTGCATCGGCGCGTCGCGCTCGACGCCCGCCGCCTTCAGTTTGTCGAAATAGTCGCGCCACAGCGCGTCCTGCTGCGTCGCCAGCTCGTACAGCAGGTCCCACGAGTAGATGCCGGTCGAATGGCCGTCGGAGAATGTCGGCTGCAGCGCATAGTTGCCGACGCCCTCGAGCGCGGTGATCGTCACTTCGCGCTTGCCGGTCTGCAACGTCTCCTGGCCGGGCCCGTGGCCGCGCACCTCGGCCGACGGCGAATAGACGCGCATCAGCTCGAACGGAATCCGGTAACTCTCGCCGTTCGGATACTGCAATTCGAGCACGCGCGACACCGCGTGCACGACGACGCCGGACGGAATCGGCGTCGTGGAAGTCAAACCGCTCATGCTTGCCTCGAATCGGTCATGCGTTGAATTTCCTCGCGCACCGCATTGTGCAGCAGCGAGGCCTGCGCCGCGCGCGAGCGCAGCAGCGCCTCGGACACGCTGCGCTGGCGCGGCGCCCACACGGGCTGCGGAAAATGGGCATCGTTGGAAAAACGCGGAATCACGTGCCAGTGCACGTGCGGCACCATGTTGCCGAGGCTCGCGAGATTCACCTTGTTCGGCTGCATCACGCGGCGCACGGCCCGCTCGACCGCGTAGACCACGCGCATCAGATGTGCCCGCTCGGGCTCGCCGAGATCGGAGAACTCGGCCACGTGCGCGCCCCAGATCACCCGGCAGAAGCCCGGGTAGTCGTGCTCGCCCGTGGCGAGCACGACGCGCAGCGCATCGTCCTGCCAGAGCACCTCGCCGCCGTCTTCACGGCAAAACACGCATTCCATCGTCGCTCCCATGTGGACAGGCGCCGGCATGGCATGCCGGCGCCCGCTCATTCCCGGCCCGGTCGGGCGGTCGTCATGCCCGCATTAGACCAGCACGCGCTCGATCCCGCCATGGTTCGCCCGTGCGACATAATCGGCCATCCAGTTCTCGCCGAGCACCTGGCGCGCGATTTCGACCACGATGTAGTCGGCTTCGAGGTTCGCATCCTCGCTGTAGCGCGACAGGCCCTGCAGGCACGACGGGCAGCTCGTCAGGATCTTCACGTCCGGGCCGTTCGCGGCCGCGGCGGCCGGCGCCGGCGCATCGCCCGCCACCACGGGAATCGCGCGCAGCTTCGCGGCGCCCTTGCGGATCTCCTCTTCCTTGCGGAAGCGGACCTGCGTGGAGATGTCCGGCCGCGTGACCGCCAGCGTGCCCGATTCGCCGCAGCAGCGATCGTTCTTCTCGATCTTGTAGCCGTCCTTCTCCGAACCCATCAGCTCGTTGACCAGCTTCACCGGGTCGATCGTCTTGATCGGCGTGTGGCACGGGTCGTGATACATGTAGCGCGTGCCCGTCACGCCATCGAGCTTCATCCCCTTCTCGAGCAGGAACTCGTGGATGTCGATGATCCGGCAGCCCGGGAAGATCTTGTCGAATTCGTAGCCCGCGAGCTGGTCGTAGCAGGTGCCGCACGACACGACCACCGTCTTGATGTCGAGGTAGTTCAGCGTATTCGCGACACGGTGGAACAGCACGCGGTTGTCCGTGACGATCTTCTCGGCCTTGTCGTACTGGCCCGAGCCGCGCTGCGGATAGCCGCAGCACAGGTAGCCCGGCGGCAGCACCGTCTGCACGCCCGCTTCCCAAAGCATCGCCTGCGTGGCCAGCCCGACCTGCGAGAACAGCCGCTCGGAGCCGCAGCCCGGGAAGTAGAACACCGCTTCCGAATCGACGGTCGTCGACTTCGGGTTGCGGATGATCGGCACGATCTTGTTGTCCTCGATGTCCAGCAGCGCGCGCGCCGTCTTCTTCGGCAGGTTGCCCGGCATCTTCTTGTTGACGAAGTGGATCACCTGCTCGACCGCCGGCGGCTTGCCGGTCGTCGCGGGCGGGTGCTGCGTCTGCTTCGTCACGACCTTCTTCAGCATGTCGTTCGCGAAGCGCTGCACCTTGTAGCCGACGCCCATCATCACGCCGCGCGCGAGGTTGATCGTCTGCGGATTGGTCGCGTTCAGGAAGAACATGCCCGCCGCATTGCCGGCGTTGAATTTCTTCTTGCCCATCTTGCGCAACAGGTTGCGCATGTTCATCGTGACGTCGCCGAAGTCGATCTTCACCGGGCATGGCGTCGCGCACTTGTGGCACACCGTGCAGTGGTCGGCCACGTCGTTGAATTCGTCCCAGTGCTTGATCGACACGCCGCGGCGCGTCTGCTCTTCGTACAGGAACGCCTCGACCAAGAGCGACGTCGCGAGAATCTTGTTGCGCGGGCTGTACAGCAGGTTCGCGCGCGGCACGTGGGTCGCGCACACCGGCTTGCACTTGCCGCAGCGCAGGCAGTCCTTCACCGAATCGGCGATCGCGCCGATGTCGGACTGCTGCATGATCAGCGACTCGTAACCCATCAGCCCGAAGCTGGGCGTGTACGCGTTGCGCAGATCGGCGCCGTCGAGCAGCTTGCCCTTGTTGAAGCGCCCGTTCGGGTCGACGCGCTGCTTGTACGCGCGGAATTCGGCGATCTCGTCGTCGGTCAGGAATTCGAGCTTCGTGATGCCGATCCCGTGTTCGCCGGAAATCACGCCGTCGAGCGAGCGCGCGAGCGTCATGATGCGGGCGACCGACGCGTGCGCGTCCTGCAGCATCTCGTAGTTGTCGGAGTTGACCGGGATGTTGGTGTGGACGTTGCCGTCGCCCGCGTGCATGTGCAGCGCGACGAACACGCGGCCGCGCAGCACGCGCTTGTGGATCGCCTGCGCCTCGTCGAGGATCTGCTTGAACGCGCCGCCGTTGAAGATCGCGCGCAGTTCCGCGCGGATCTCCTGCTTCCACGAGATGCGGACCGTGCGGTCCTGCGTGATGTGGAACACGGTCGCGCCCGGCTGCTCGTCCGCGCGATCCGCGAACTTCTCGGCGAGCGCCTCGTAGCCGAGCTGCACCAGGTAGTGCTGCGCCTCGCGCAGCGGCTGGTCGAGCCGGTCGCGCACGAATTCCCAGCGCGCGCGCACGCGCTTGAGCAGCTCCAGCGCCTGCTGCACACGGTCTTCCAGCAGTTCCGCGCTCGGGATCTCGTTCGCGTCGTCGGTCTTGCCGAGCGGCAGGTTGCCGCCGCGGAAGAACGCTTCGAGCGCGTCCACCAGTTGCAGCTTGTTCTTCAGCGACAGCTCGATGTTGATCCGCTCGATGCCGTCGGTGTACTCGCCCATCCGGTTCAGCGGGATGACGACGTCCTCGTTGATCTTGAACGCGTTCGTGTGCTTCGCGATCGCGGCCGTGCGACTGCGGTCGAGCCAGAAGCGCTTGCGCGCCTCCGCGCTGACCGCGACGAAGCCTTCGCCGCTCTTGCCGTTCGCCATCCGGATCACTTCGGACGTCGCCTGTGCGACCGCGTCGGCGTCATCGCCGACGATGTCGCCGATCAGCACCATCTTCGGAAACGCATTGCGCTTGCTCTTGGTCGCGTAGCCGACCGCGCGCAGGTAGCGCTCGTCGAGGTGCTCGAGGCCCGCGAGGATCGCGCCGCCCTGCTTCGACGTCTCGAACAGGTAGTCCTTGATCTCGACGATGCTCGGGATCGCCTCGCGCGCCTGGCCGAAGAATTCGAGGCAGACGGTGCGCGTGTGCGCGGGCATCTTGTGCAGCACCCAGCGCGCAGACGTGATGAGCCCGTCGCAGCCTTCCTTCTGCACGCCCGGCAGGCCGGCGAGGAACTTGTCGGTCACGTCCTTGCCGAGCCCTTCCTTGCGGAACCGGCGGCCTTCGATCTCGAGCATCTCGGTGCGCAGCAGCTTCTCGCCCGGCGCATACGCGCCGTCGAACCACTTCAGCTCGAAGCGCGCGACCGCGATGTCGTGGATCTTGCCCTGGTTGTGCTCGTGGCGCGTCACTTCGAGCCAGTTGCCGTCCGGGTCGACCATCCGCCACCAGGCCAGGTTGTCGAGCGCGGTGCCCCACAGCACGGCCTTCTTGCCGCCCGCGTTCATCGCGACGTTACCGCCGATGCACGATGCGTCGAGCGAGGTCGGATCGACCGCGAACACGTAGCCGGCCGCTTCCGCCGCCTCGGTCACGCGGCGCGTGACGACGCCTGCGCCGGAGAAGATCGTCGGCACCTTGTGCGCGACGCCCGGCAGCTCGGTCAGTTCGACCGCGCCGAGCTGTTCGAGCTTTTCGGTGTTGATCACCGCGGAAAACGGCGTGAGCGGCACCGCGCCGCCCGTGTAGCCGGTGCCGCCGCCGCGCGGGATCACGGTCAGGCCGAGCTCGAAGCACGCCTTGATCAGGCCGGCGATCTCGGCTTCGGTGTCGGGCGTCAGCACGACGAACGGGTATTCGACGCGCCAGTCGGTCGCGTCGGTCACGTGCGACACGCGCGACAGCCCGTCGAAGCGGATGTTGTCCTTCTGCGTGCAGCGGCCGAGCGCCTTGGTCGCGCGGCGGCGCAGGTCGGCCATCTTGTCGAATTCGTCCGCGAACTCGTTGACCGCGCGCTGCGCGGCGGTTTCGAGCATCTCGACGCGCGACGCGCGCTCGCGGCCCGCGTCGTCGCGGTGCTCGGTGAGATCCGCGCTGCGGCGCTTGCCGATCTCTGTCAGTCGGTGGTTCAGCGCCTCGATCAGCAGCGCGCGGCGCTTCGGGTTGTCGAGCAGGTCGTCTTGCAGATACGGGTTGCGACGCACGACCCAGATGTCACCGAGCACTTCGTACAGCATCCGTGCCGAGCGGCCCGTGCGGCGCTCGGCACGCAGTTCGTCGAGCACCGACCACGCCTCTTCGCCGAGCAGGCGGATCACGATCTCGCGATCCGAGAAGGACGTGTAGTTGTAGGGAATCTCGCGCAAGCGGGGCGCGGGGTCGGCGGCGACGGCGGCGGCCGCGCCATGCGGATCGAAAACTTGTGGTGCGTTCATGTTCGGACGACTCGGAGGGCCGATACACCGTGCACGGGCGTCGGCAAGCGCGTAGGCGCAATCTTGGGGAAATCTGTTCTGTTACCAGGCGCGCGGCTGTCCTTCATGGGGCCGGAGCGGGCGACTCGCCCCTCCTGGCCGGCGACAGGGCCTGGCGGCACTCGGAATCATCAGCACGATCGCGCGCGGCGCGCATGCCGTTCGGCCGCGGGGCTGGCTGCGCGCGGCGTCGGCTTCAACGGTGCGATCCGAGGGTGCCTCTGCATCTTCCGAATCCTTGATTCAAAACGGAATTCTAACCCATGATCGGGCCGCCCGTGACACGCCGGACAGGTCGTGGGGCTATCGCCGCGAGCCGCGCCGGGCGGGGCTCGGCGCGATTTCATGTGATCATTCG
>NZ_BCPP01000135.1:0-10324 GCF_016586125.1 Burkholderia sp. E168m23 | reverse complement strand
AGATCACGGACCACAGCGCGACCGACGGCGCGAACATCGAGATGAACAGCACGCTCAGGTGTTCGTACCATTCATGCCAGATCGCCGACGTGCGGTACGCGCAGGTCACGTAGACGGGATAGCTGCCGACCTGGCGATACGCGACGATCTCGCTGCTCGCGCCGTCGTGGCCCACGCGCACCACGCCCGCGCGCGGATCGTTGCGCGGGTTGCCGAACGTGACCGAGCGATCGGTGTGCGCGAGCGACGGCGGCGGCGGATACGACGCGATCACCGCGCCGTCCGAGCGCGCGAGCGCCATCGTCATCGGCGTGCTCGCGCCGCCGAGCAGGTCGCGGTAGAACGCATTGAAATACGACGACTTCAGCGCGATCGACACCATGCCGGCGAACGAACCGTCGCTATGGCGTCGCGCGACGCCCGTGTTGAAGACGGGAATGTTCTCGAGCTTGAGCGGCCCCATCATCAGCCGCGAGATGTGTTCGATGACCTTGCCGTCGCGGATGCCGGCGAAATCGTCGCGGTTCGCGATCGACGCGTATGGCGCCGGATAGTAGAGACTGTTGGCGAGCAGCATCCCGCTCGCGCCGAAGATCGACACGGCGGCCACCTGCGGATAGCCGCCGCCGATCGTGTTCAGCGCTTCATGGATGTCGGACTCCTTGCTGCGCACGGTCGCGTCGTCCATGTCCTGCACGAGGTCGACGATGCGCGCATCGAGCGTTTCGCTCAGGTCGAATACCTTGAGCGCGTGTTCCTCGGCGACCCGCACCGTGCGCATCGTCACGTCGCTCGCGGCGGCCTCGCGCGCCTTCAGGTCGTTGTACGCCATCACCACCACGTAGATGCACGGCAGCACGATCGCCGCGACGAGCAGCACGATCAGCGTCACGCGGCGCACCGCGAAATCGTGCTCGGGTGCGCCGGACGCGTAGCTGCCGTCATCCTGCCAGTCGTCGGCGGGAGAAGGGGCGGGGGCGCGGGAGTCGGCAGGCCGTTCGGACGTCATCGAGGAAAGCGGGTGAGGCAGAGGTGTCTGCCATCATAAACGAGTTGCGGTGGCCCGCCGTGCGGTGCCGTACGGGCGCAAACCTGTCGTATATGACAGAGGTAAACCGTCAGATTGAAAACGCGACGAATCCGGCAGCGCAAACGTACACAAGGAAAAATTTTGCGTGCTTATCTCGAAAATGGTCGCGGCTGTTTTCGGAATCACGCGCGATCGGACCGATTCTGTTCGAAATGGTGAAAATGGCGAGTTGCATCGCCTCCGGTTTACTCCGAGAATCGCGCCTTGCTTTCCCTATGACAGATACATGCGCCCGTCGGCGATTGCCGCGCGGTGCGTCGCGCGCACCTGCGTCGCGGCGCCCGTGCCTGGTCGCAAGGCGGTTGGCCGCGCCCGAAACGCAAGGCACTAAAGAAGAGCGCCGCGCGGTCGTTAACGCGAGAGAGACCATTCCGTATACCGCATCGCCCCATGCCTTTGCCGATTGTAATTGCCGACGATTCGCTGCTCGCTCGCAAACTTCTGACAAAGGCGCTGCCGGGAGACTGGGACGTTGACGTCGCGTATGCAGCGAATGGTCGCGAGGCCTTGGCGCTCTATCGTGACGGCAAAGCTTCCGTGATGTTTCTGGACCTGACGATGCCCGACATGAGCGGATATCAGGTCCTGGAAACACTGCGCCACGAAGATCTGAACACGTTCGTGATCGTGGTATCCGCCGATATCCAGCCGCAGGCGCAAGCACGCGTGCGTGAATTGGGCGCGATCGCATTCGTTGCCAAGCCCGTGACGTCGGAGGCATTGCTGCCCATTCTCAAGGAGTATGGGTTGTATGCCTGAATCGGTGTTCACGGCGGAGCAACGCGACGCGTTGCAGGAAATCGCCAACCTTGCAATGGGCCGCGCCGCCGCGCGGCTTGCGTTGTTGCTCGGGCATTTCATCGAGCTGTCGGTGCCGCGCGTGCGCGTCGTGAAAGCGGCCGACGCGGGCGACGCGCTGCGCGAGATGACGGGCATCCACGACAACGTGACTGCCGTGCGCCAGGGCTTCCGTTCCGACATCAAGGGCGAGGCGATCGTGCTGTGCCGCACGGCGGGTGTCGCGCGGCTCATGTCGGTCGTCGACCGTACCTTCGGCGACGGCGTGTACGGCGGGATGGCGACGCCGGACGAGATCGTGTTCGACGTCGCGAACGTGCTGATGGGCGCCTGCGTCGCGTCGATCCTCGACGAACTCGGCCGCAAGCCCGTGTTCTTTCCGCCGGGGCTGCTCGGTGCGAACGTGTCGTTCGACGACGTCTTCCAGCCGAACGAACTGGGGTGGAGCGTCGCGCTGCTGCTCGAGGTGAACTTCGGGCTCGAGGACCATACGTTCCGCGCACATTTCGTGATGCTGATGGCCGAGGATTCGATCCGCCTGATGGGCGACGCGCTCGACGCGTTGCTGTCCGCGCTATGACGGCCGCCGCCCCGTCGCTGAGCGACCTCGTGATCGAGCGGGTCGGCTTCGGCCTGTTCGTGCTCGACCGTTCGATGACCGTCCTGATGTGGAATCGCTTCATGCAGGACCACAGCGGCATCCCGGCCGCCGACGTGATCGGCCGCAACATCTTCGACTGCTTTCCGGACCTGCCGCGCGCGTGGCTGTCGCGCAAGCTCGAGAGCGTGTTCCAGCTGGGCAGCTTCGCGTTCAGCTCGTGGGAGCAGCGGCCCTATCTGTTCCGCTTCGAGCACGACCGGCCGATCACGGGCGGCGTCGACTACATGCAGCAGGACTGCACGTTCATGCCGCTCACGCGCGGCCGCGACGTCGAGGCCGTGTGCGTGACGATCTCGGACGTCACGCACGTGAGCGTGATGCAACGAGAGCGCGAGGAAGCGGTCGCGAAGCTGCGCGAACACGCGAACCGCGACGGGCTGACCGGCATCGCGAACCGGCGCTTCTTCGAGGCGCGGCTCGGCGACGAATTCGCGCGCTGGCAGCGCTACGGCGGCGACCTGTCGGTGCTGCTGTTCGACCTCGACCACTTCAAGACGATCAACGACCGCTTCGGGCATGCGGCGGGCGACGCCGTGCTGCGCGAGACCGCGCGCCGCGTCGCGTCGATCGTGCGCGCGCAGGATACGTTCGGGCGTTTCGGCGGCGAGGAATTCGCGCTGCTGCTGCCGTGCACGAATCTCGACGAGGCGATGCGGGTGGCCGACAAGGTGCGCGAGGCGATCGGCAGCATGCCGGTCGATGCCGAGGGCGTCAGCGTGCCGGTCACGGCGAGCGTCGGCGGCACCTGCGCGAAAGCCGGCGCGCTGACCTGCGACGTACTCGTCAACGAGGCCGACGCCGCGCTCTATCGTGCGAAGCGGCTCGGGCGCGATCGGTCGGTCGCGTACGCTGACTGACCGCGCCCGCCCCGCTCAGCTTTTCGCGATGTCGGCGAGCACGCCGGCCAGCACGGCCGGCTGCGACACGAACGGCGAATGGCTGCTGTCGAGCTGGTGCACGTGGGTCGGGTTGCCGGGCGCGAACGCGTCGGCTTCGTCGATGAAGCGCTGCTGCAGCGCGGGCAGGATCACGCGATCCTGCAGGCACTTGACGTAGTGACGGTCGATCGCACCCCAGCGGGCGGCGGTCGTCGGGATCGCGGTCGCGAACGGCGCGGCCGGCACGTCGCAGCTCATCAGGTTCGCGACCGCATCGAAGTCGGCCTGCGGCACGTCTTCGTACAGCGCGCGCTTCATCAGTTCGCGATACGCGGCATCGCCGCTGTGCGGATCGACGCGCAGCGCACCGGCCACGCGCGGGCTCGCGAGCATCAGCGGGCCGAGCAGCTCGCCCTTGTTTTCCGGCGCGCGCACGTAGTCGAGGCCCGGCACGCCCGACGCGGGCATGAAGGCCGCGAGATAGACGATCTTCGCGATCTTTTCCGGCGCACGTTCGGCTGCCGCCGTGATCGCGAGGCCGCCCATGCTGTGCCCGACCAGCACGACCTTGCCGCGGCCGAGCGCGTACGCGTCGTCGACGGCCTGCATCACCTGCGTCGCGTAGTCGTCGAGCGTCGTGTTCGCGACCGGCGACGGCTCGGCGCCGAACGCGTCCTTGTCGAGCGGCCGGGCGAGGTACGACGCGGGAAAGCGCGCATGGATGCCGTGCGCGGGCAGGTCGCGCGCGATCGACAGGTAGCCGCGCGCGGCCAGCGCGGCCGCCACGTGGGCGTAGCACCACGCGCCATGCCACGCGCCGTGCACGAGCACGAAAACGGGATGATCGGACTGCGGGGTGGCGTTGTCGTTCGTCTCCATGGTGTCCGTATTTTTCGAGAAAGGTGTCATCTTAGACGAACCGGCCGCCATCGAAACGCGATCGCGCGGCGCGTTTCCCGGGCGGCAACGATCCGTCCCTTTGTGTCGCGCAGGCCACATTTCGTCGGTATCCGATTTGAATTTGTGCCGAAGCGCGCTAATTTGTTGCTTTGCCTGCGATTGCGCCCCATGAACGTCGACTATCTCTTCTACCGGAAGCCGAACAAACCCGGCCCCTATTCGCTCGACGACCTCGGCGACATCGCGCCGCCGATCGGCCCGGGCGACCTGGTGCGCGCGGGCATCGCGCGCGTATTCGAGCAGATCGACTGGCAGGAATCGCCCGACGTGCCGGGCGCGTGGTTCGGTACGGGCGGCGCGGTTTTCCAGTTCACCGCCGAACCCGACGGCCGCGTGACGAGCTTCATGGGCTCGCGCCTCGAGCGCCGCTCGATGCTGCAGCTCACACGCGAAATGGGGCTCATCGCACTCGATCTGCAGCGCGACATCGTCTACGGCTGACGCGTCGCGCGAGGCCCGTTCGCCGAGGCCGGCCGCGCCGCCCTCTCCAGGGCGCTCAACACCCCGCCACACATGGCGCGTGTCCGCCATCGAACTTCAAAGATTGCTATACTTTCGGCCAATTCCGGCTTCCGGCCGGTAATTTGTGCCTGTCTGCGTCGATCGTTCGCCTATCCCGCACGCATTCGACGCCCTGACCATCCCTGCCGGGCATGGCTTCTTCAATCGCCCCGCGTGGGTGTCTCCGTGGAGCTCGTCTTGGCCGTTTCCCATTCCGTCGTGGACGAACAAGAAACCGACGCCGCTGCCGTCACATCGGGCAGTTCTTTCTATCTGGCGATGCGCATCCTGCCGGCCGTGCAGCGCGATGCGATGTTCCAGGTCTACGCGTTTTGCCGCGCGGTCGACGACATCGCCGACAGCGACCTGCCGCGCGCCGAGCGCAACGCGGGCTTGAATCGCTGGCGCGCGGACATCGACGCCTGCTTCGCCGGTCGGCCGCCGCGCCACCTGGTCGCGCTCGATCGCGAGATCCGCGCGTTCAACCTGCAGCGCGACGATTTCCACGCGATGATCGACGGAATGGCGATGGACGCGGCCGAAGATATCTGCGCGCCCGACGAGCCGACGCTCGACCTCTTCTGCGATCGCGTGGCGAGCGCGGCCGGCCGGCTATCGGTGAGGATCTTCGGGATGCCGGAAGCCGAAGGGATCGCGCTGTCGCACCACCTGGGCCGCGCGCTGCAACTGACGAACATCCTGCGCGACATCGACGACGACGCGGCGATCAACCGGTGCTACCTGCCGCGCGAGCTGCTCGCGCGCGAAGGCATCGCGATCACCGATCCGGCGACGATCGTGCGCGATCCGGCGCTGCCGCGCGTGTGCGCGACGCTCGTCGAGCGCGCGCTCGAGCACTTCTGCCAGGCCGATGCGGTGATGGACACCTGCCCGCGTGCGCAGGTGAAGGCGCCGCGCATCATGTCGGGCGCGTATCGCTGCATTCTCGAGGCCGCGATCGCACGCGGCTTTGCCGCGCCGCGCGCGCCGCTGCGCAAGCCGAAGGCGCGCATGCTGATGATCGCCGCGCGCTACGCGCTGTTCTGAGTCGACCGAGGCGATGCCCAGAACCGTCCACGTGATCGGCGCAGGACTCGCGGGCCTGTCTGCCGCGGTCGAGCTGCAACGTCGCGGGCGCCGCATCGTGTTGCACGACGCGCATGCACACGCGGGCGGCCGCTGCCGCTCGTGGTTCGACGGGACGCTGAACACGACGCTCGACAGCGGGCTGCATACGGTTTTCGCGGGGCAGCCCGCGACGCAGCGCTACCTGCGCGCGATCGGCGCGGCCGATCAACTCGCGGGGCCCGCGCTGGCTGAATGCCCGGTCGTGGACGTCGCGTCGCAGCAGCGCTGGACGCTGCGCTTCGGCAACGGCCGCTGGCCGTCGTGGCTGTTCGATGCCGCGTCGCGCGCGCCGGGCACGACGCCGCTCGACTACCTCGCGCTCGCCCCGCTCGCGTTCGCCCGCACGGGCCGCTCGCTCGCGCAGACGATGCGATGCGACGGCGTGCTGTGGGATCGCTGGCTGCGGCCGTTTTTCCTTGGGGTGCTGAATATCGAGCCGCGCCACGCAAGCGCCGAGCTGGCGCGCGCGGCGCTGCGCGGCGCGTTTGCCGCGGGCGGCCCCGGCTGCCGCCCGCTCGTCGCGCGTCGCGGGCTCGGCAGCGCGTTCGTCGAACCGGCGCTGCGGATGCTGCAGTACGGCGGCGCGCAGATCCGCCTGAATTCGCGGCTCGACGCGTTCGAATTCGGCGCGCACGGTAATGCGGTCGATGCGGTGTCGATCGGCGGCGAGCGCATTGATCTCGCGCCGGGCGACGCGGTCGTGCTGGCCGTGCCGCCCGAGGTCGCGCAGCCGCTCGTGCCCGAACTCGCGGCGCCCGACACGTTCAGCGCGGTCGTGACCGCGTATTTCGCGGTCGACGCGTCGACCGGCAATCCGCTGCAGACGACCGTCGTCAACGGCGTCGTCGACGCAGTGCGGACCGGCGACGGGCTGCTCGCGGCGACGATCCGCGATGCGGGTCGCTGGCTCGACATGCCGCGCGACACGCTCGCGCGGCGCATCTGGGAAGACGTCGCGCGCGTGAGCGGCGCGAACCCGGAAACCATTCCCGCGTGGCAGCTCGTCGTCGAGCCGCGCGCGGGCTTTGCGGCGGTGCCGTCGCAGGAAATGAAACGTCCGGCCGTGCGTACGCGCTGGACCAATCTTGTACTCGCGGGCGACTGGATTGCCACCGGCTTGCCCGCCACGATCGAGGGCGCGATCCGTTCCGGCCAGCTGGCCGCGGACGTGCTCCAGACGCAATAAAGAGAGGGACCGATGAACGATCTCACCGAAATGGCTACCTTGTCCGCCGGCGCCGTGCCGGCCGGCGTCGACGCGGCTGTCGCGCGTGCGACCGACGCGCTGCTCGCCGCGCAGCAAGCGGATGGCCACTGGGTCTACGAACTCGAGGCGGATTCGACGATTCCCGCCGAATACGTGCTGCTCGTCCACTATCTTGGCGAGACGCCGAACCTCGAGCTCGAACAGAAGATCGGCAAGTATCTGCGCCGCATCCAGCAGGCCGACGGCGGCTGGCCGCTGTTCACCGACGGCGCGCCGAACATCAGCGCGAGCGTGAAGGCGTATTTCGCGCTGAAGGTGATCGGCGACGACGAGAACGCCGAGCACATGCAGCGCGCGCGCCGTGCCATCCATGCGATGGGCGGCGCCGAGATGTCGAACGTGTTCACGCGCATCCAGCTCGCGCTGTACGGTGCGATTCCGTGGCGCGCGGTGCCGATGATGCCGGTCGAGATCATGCTGCTGCCGCAGTGGTTCCCGTTCCACCTGTCGAAGGTGTCGTACTGGGCGCGCACCGTGATCGTGCCGCTGCTCGTGCTGAACGCGAAGCGTCCGCTCGCGAAGAACCCGCGCGGCGTGCGCATCGACGAGCTGTTCATCGATCCGCCCGTCAACGCCGGGCTGCTGCCGCGCCAGGGCCATCAGAGCGCGGGCTGGTTCGCGTTTTTCCGCGTGGTCGACCATGCGCTGCGCGCGGTCGACGGCCTGTTCCCGAGCTATACGCGCGAACGCGCGATCCGTCAGGCCGTGTCGTTCGTCGACGAGCGCCTGAACGGCGAGGACGGCCTCGGCGCGATCTATCCGGCGATGGCCAACGCGGTGATGATGTACGACGTGCTCGGCTATGCGGAAGATCATCCGAACCGTGCGATCGCGCGCAAGGCGCTCGAGAAGCTGCTCGTCGTGCACGACGACGAGGCGTATTGCCAGCCGTGCCTGTCGCCCGTGTGGGATACGTCGCTCGTCGCGCATGCGCTGCTCGAGACCGGCGATGCGCGTGCCGAGGAAGCCGTGCTGCGCGGCCTCGAATGGCTGCGCCCGCTGCAGATCCTCGACGTGCGCGGCGACTGGATCTCGCGCCGCCCGAACGTGCGGCCCGGCGGCTGGGCGTTCCAGTACGCGAACGCGCACTACCCTGACGTCGACGATACGGCCGTGGTCGTGATGGCGATGGATCGCGCGCAAAAGCTCAAGCAATCGGACACGTATCGCGAATCGATGGCGCGGGCGCGCGAATGGGTCGTCGGCATGCAGAGCAGCGACGGCGGCTGGGGCGCGTTCGAACCGGAAAACACGCAGTACTACCTGAACAACATCCCGTTCTCCGATCACGGCGCGCTGCTCGATCCGCCGACGGCCGACGTGTCGGGCCGCTGCCTGTCGATGCTGTCGCAGCTCGGCGAGACGCCGCTGAACAGCGAGCCGGCCCGCCGCGCGCTCGACTACATGCTGAAGGAACAGGAGCCGGACGGCAGCTGGTACGGCCGTTGGGGGATGAACTACGTGTACGGCACGTGGACGGCGCTGTGCTCGCTGAATGCGGCCGGCCTGACGCCGGACGACCCGCGCATGAAGCGCGCCGCGCAGTGGCTGCTGTCGATCCAGAACAAGGACGGCGGCTGGGGCGAGGACGGCGACAGCTACAAGCTGAACTACCGCGGTTACGAGCAGGCGCCGAGCACGGCGTCGCAGACGGCCTGGGCGCTGCTCGGCCTGATGGCGGCCGGCGAAGTGAACAACCCGGCCGTGGCGCGCGGCGTCGACTACCTCGTCGCTCAGCAGAACGAAGAAGGGCTGTGGGACGAGACGCGCTTCACGGCAACGGGCTTCCCGCGCGTGTTCTACCTGCGCTACCACGGTTATCGCAAGTTCTTCCCGCTGTGGGCGCTGGCGCGCTACCGCAACCTGAAGCGCGCGAACGCGACGCGCGTGACGGTCGGGATGTAACGCGTGGCGACGACGCAGCACGACGGCGTATTGCCCATCATCGCGGTGACCGGGATGGCGTTCGAGGCGCGCATCGCGCGCGGTGAAGGCGTCGAGGCCGTGTTCGCCGCGCGGGCCGACCGGCTCGAGCGGGCGCTGACCGAAGCGACTTCGCGCGGTTGCGCGGGCATCGTCAGCTTCGGCACGGCGGGCGGGCTCGCACCGGATCTCGCGCCCGGTGCGCTCGTGATCGCGAACGCGATCGACGGGCCGTTCGGTCGCGTGGAGACCGACGCGGGCTGGAGCACGCGGCTCGTCGCCGCGCTGCACGACACGCCGGTGTGGGCGCGCGTCACGCGCGGCACGATCGCGGCCGTCGGCGCGCCGGTCGTCAGCGAACAGGACAAGGCGGCGCTGCATCACGCGAAGGGCGCGCTGGCCGTCGACATGGAGTCGCATATCGCGGCGGCCTTCGCGGCTGCACGCGGCGTGCCGTTCGCGGTGTGCCGCGCGATCGTCGATCCGGCGTGGCGCACGCTGCCGAGCGCAGCGACGGCCGGCCTGCGCGACGACGGCAGCACGGCGATCCTGCCGATCCTGCGCGAACTGCTGAAGCAGCCGTCGCAGCTCGGGCCGCTGCTGCAAGTTGCCAGCGATGCGCGCGCAGCGCGCACGACGCTGATTCAGGCGCGGCATGCGTTTGGGCGTGCGGGGGCGATGCGGATCGTCTGAGCAGACACACGCCGCTACCCTTCTTTCCCGCTTTTCGGTCTGCCGTTTCGCGCGCAAAAACAAAGAGCGCTGCATCATGCAGCGCTCTTTGTTTTTGCGCGGACGCCGTTGCGGCGTTACTGCGCGGCGTTACTGCGCGGCGGGACTGCTCGCGGGCAGCGTCGGCATCGCCGGCGCGATCGGCGCGCCGTTGGCAGCCGGCGCTGTCGTCGCTCCCGCCGACGCAGCTGCGGGTGCAGCAGCCGACGCAGCGACCGGTGTCGCGGCAGGCGCACTCGCCGGCATCGCGCTATCCGCGCCCGGATCGTCGTACTGCGGCAATCCCGGCGCGGCCGGTGCATTGTTCGGCGCCGCGCCCGATGCGCCGCCGGGTGTGCCGCCCGCATCGCCCGGGTCCTCATAGTTCGGCAAGCCGCCCGGCATGG
>NZ_BCPP01000134.1:0-10342 GCF_016586125.1 Burkholderia sp. E168m23 | reverse complement strand
CCAGCGCCGGCCGCTGCCCCACCGGGTCGATCACGCAGGCGTCGCTTCGAGTTCGACCGCGGCCGCACGTTGCGGCGCCGGTTGCACGACGGGCGACGGCTGCCTCGCCTGCACCGACTCGCCCGCATACAGCGCCTTCGGGTCGAACACACGCGCCTGCAGCGGCGTGAACGCGCGGAAATTCCACAGGCTGCGCGCGACGAACACGCGCTGCACCCAGCGAAACGCGCGGTCGTTCTCGTCGTACTGAGGATCGAAGCGGTCGCGCGAATGCAGCGTGAAGTGATTGTTGATCAGCACCAGCTTGCCCGGCGACACCTGCACGCCGAACGACACCTCGCGCACCGCGCGATACAGGTTGGCCAGCGCTTCCTGCGCGCGCGTGTTGACCGCCAGCACCATGTCCGGATAGAACGCGACCGTCACGCGCGGCGCATCGAGCGGCCCCGACAGCACGGCGCTCAGGTCGGTGTTGTCGCGCGGCGTGGGCGCCGCGCCGCGCCACCGGTACGGCACGCGGATGATGTAGTGCTCGCCGTAGAGTTGCGCGATGTCGTCCGGCGACAGCAGTTGCAGCGCACGGCGCGCATCGGCGAGCCGCGTGTACGGGCCGCCGCCGGCCTCGCTGCGTACGCCGAGCAGCAGCAGCGCGAACGGCGACGTGTCGCCTTCCGGCATGTGCGCCTGCGCGGCGTTCTCGATATGAAAGTCGAGCTCGACCTCCGAGCCGAGGCCCGTGTAGTCGCGCGCGGTCGCCTTGTGCGGCGTCAGGTTGTTCACCAGCTCGCGGCCCTCGTGTGCGATCGAATAGGGTTCGCCGGCCAGCGTGCTCAACGCGACCAGCACGTTCTCGCTCAGCACGCCGGCCTTGAACGAGCGGCCGGTTTCCTCGAACCGCGGGCTGCCCTTCACGTCGTCGTCGATCGGCAGGTTGTCGATCTCGATCGAGCCGTGCGCGTCCGCGGTCGGTGCCTTGGCACGATCGAATGCGTCGACGATCCGGTCGGGAAACGCGTTGTAGGCCAGCTTGCGGACTGCGCTGATATAGCCTGCGCCGCCGGCCGGGTCGTAGGCCAGCGCGCCGAGCGTCTGGCGAATGTGAGCGGATTCCGCTGCCGTCAAAGCGATGCGTGCATCTGCGAGATAGGTCATAGGTCTCTCGTATAAAGATCCGGTTCGAAGAGCGGCGTGGCACACCGCCGCGCTCCGCCGTCCTCGGGGCGAAGCGCTCGACAAGACTAGGAGACCGTCATTGCATTGCGAAATGATATTAATTCGATTGCAAACAAAAATTATCGATATAAGTTCAGCAATCCGCGCGGAACCGGTTCACGTCCCTGGCGTCATCCCTTAACACGAATACTTGTTAAAAAATCGCTGCTTATTATTTGTACTCGCCAACGGGTCGATGCTAGTTTTCTGTCGGATTCGACGATGCGGCCAGCGCCCGACGGGCAGCCGGCTTCCTTCATCCGCCATACGGAAACCGCCCGATGAATCGATACCGCCTGCCGCCGCATACCTGCCGCACGCCCCGGGAGCCACGATGAGCGACCGTGCCCCGACGCTCGACCGCATCGACCGCGGCGACCACATGCCGACCGCCGCCGCTGATTCACGCCGCACGTCGCTGCGCGCGATCTTCCCGACCGTCGCGGCCGCGAGCCTCGGCTTCGCGATCGTCCAGCTCGACGTGACCGTCGTCAACGTCGCGATTCCGAGCCTCGGCCACGCGTTCGGATCGAGCATCCACGGGCTGCAGTGGATCGTCGATGCGTACACGCTGTCGTTCGCCGCGCTGCTGCTGACCTCCGGCACGCTGGCCGACCGCTTCGGCAGCCGCCGGCTGTTCGCGTACGGCCTTGCGCTGTTCCTGCTCGCGTCGCTCGGTTGCGCGCTCGCGCCGTCGCTGGTCACGCTGGTCGCCGCGCGGGTCGCGCAGGGCGTCGGCGCCGCGATGATCCTGCCCACGTCGCTCGCGCTCATCACCCATGCCTGCGCCAACGATGCCGCCGCCCGCGTGCGAGCCGTCGCGTGGTGGAGCGCGACGGGCGGCGCGATCAGCGCGGCCGGGCCGACGCTCGGCGGCCTGCTGATCGATTCGCTCGGCTGGCGCGCGATCTTCTTCATCAACCTGCCGATCTGCGCGCTCGGACTGTGGCTCACGCTGCGCCACGTGCGGGATTCGGCCGCCGCGCGCACGCGGCTGTTCGATCCGGCCGGCCAGTTCGTCGCGGTGCTCGTGCTCGGGCTGCTGACGGGCGGGATCATCCGGGCCGGCGCGCATGGGTTGGGTGACCCGTATGCGGCCGGCGCGCTGATCGCGTCAGCCGTACTCGGCGTGTTGTTCGTCGCGATCGAACGGCGCGTGGCCGCGCCGATGCTGCAGCTCGCGTTGTTCCGGCTCCCGCGCGTGCCGGGCGTGCTCGCGATCGGCGCGGTCACGAATGCGGCGTTCTACGGGCTGATCTTCTCGCTCAGCGTCTATTTCCAGAACGCGTGCGGCTTCACGGCGACCGAATCGGGGCTCGCGCTCGCGCCGCTCACGATCATCATGCTCGCCAACATCGCAAGCGCGCGGCTCGCGGTCCGCTACGGCTTCCGCGCGACCGTCATCATCGGCCTCGCCGTCTCGCTCGCCGGCTACGTGTGGCTGTGGCAAACGCTCGCCGCGCACACACCGTACCTGCTGTTGGCGCCCGGGCTCGCGGCGATGGCGATCGGCGGCGGCATCGCGATTCCCGCGCTGACGTCGACGATGCTCGGCAGCGTCGAGGCCGGCCGTTCGGGCACCGCGTCCGCGATCCTCAATACCGCGCGCCAGGTGGGCGCCGCGATCGGCGTCGCGGCACTCGGCGCGCTGGTCGCCGGCCAGGGCGCGGCAATCGTGGCCGGTGCGGCACGTGCGTTTGTCATCGCGGCCGTGCTCGTCGCGATCTGTGTCGTGCTGGCGGTACGCTGGCCCCGCGACGCATCCGCTACCGGCACGCGGGCCTGAGCGCGCCGTCGCCCGACCTCCTTCAACCGATCCCCATCCGAGCGAGGAATCCATGCAGCATCGCTTCATCGATACCGTCCTGATCGTCGACGGCGCGTCGACCGCCGCCTACCTGGCCCCCGCGTTTCGTGCATACGGCATTCGTTGCGCGCATGTGATCAGCGACCCCGATCTGCCGGAAATCTACCGGAACCAGTTCGTGCCATCCGACTACATCCGCCAGGTCCAGCATCGCGGCGACATCGACGCGACACTCGCGCAACTGAGCGATCTGCGGATCGGCGCCGTGCTGCACGGCCTCGATGCGGCGCTGGAGCTGGCCGACACGCTGGCCGAGCGGCTCGACGTGCCGTCACGCAACCCGCTCGCGACCTCCGCCGCGCGGCGCGACAAGTTCGCGATGAACGAACGCATTCGCCAGGCCGGGCTGCGCGCGCCGGCGCACTTTCACAGCACGTCGGTCGATGAGGCGCTCGATTGGGCACGCGCGCACGGCACGCTGCCGCTCGTCGTGAAGCCGGCGCGCAGCGCGGGCGTGGCCGGCGTGAAGATCTGCCGGACGCTCGCGCAGGTCGAGGCCGCCGCGCGCGACGTGCTGGCCACCCGTTCGCTGTACAACCAGCCGAACGACGACATCGTGATCCAGAGCTATTCCGAGGGGCAGGAATACATCGTCGACTCGGTATCGTTCGAAGGCCGGCACCGCGTGGTCAGCCTGTGGGAAGTGCATCGCGACCGCACGCACGCGCCGCGGCTCGACAAGATGCTGGTGCTGAACCACGCCGACCCGCGCTACGCCCCGCTGCTCGACTACGCGGCCGACGTGCTCGACGCGCTCGACGTGCGTTTCGGGCCGACCCACCTGGAGCTGTTCGATACGGCCGACGGCCCGACGATCGTCGAGCTGAACGCCCGGCTGCACGGCAGCCTCGATCCGCGGCTGACGAGTGCGGTCAGCGGCGAGAATCACGTGTCGGCCGCCGTCGAAGCGGTGCTGCATCCGGAGCGGCTGTTCGGCGACGTCACCGCGCCGACGGATTTTCGCGGGTACTGCGGGCACGTGCTGCTGCTGTCGTCGCGCAACGGCGTGCTGCGGCAGGATTTCACGTGGCAGGCGATCCAGGCGCTGCCGTCGTTCGTCGGGCTCAAGCAGTGGATCAAGGTCGGCGACACGCTGCGCGTGACCACCGACCTGCAGACCGCGCTCGGCACGGTCGGCCTGTACAGCCCGACCTTCGAGCGGCTGCTCGAGGATTGCCGGCGGATTCGCGAGATCGAGGCCGATTTCTTCGCGGACGAAGGCGCGGTTGCGCCGGCCTAGGGCGTGTATCAGCGCGCGAGCAGCGCCCCCGCCTGCCGGCCGAGCACCGCGCGCAACGCGTCGAGCTCGGGCAAGGCAGGCGCTTCGTCGGGCGTGACGAGGTAGGTGGTCACGCTGTCGAGATCGTCGAACGCATGCGTGCGCACTTCCTTGCGCGCCACATGTTCGGTCGTGATCCGCTTCGGCAGGATCGCGACGCCCATCCCGGCCGCCACGCAGCCGAGGATCGCGCCGAACGTGCCGAACGACGACACCGATTCGATCGCGATGCCGCGCGCCTTCAGCCAGTGCTCCGCGACCGCGCGATACGGGCAGCCATCGTGAAACGCGAGCAAGCGCACCGTGTTGTCGGCCAGCAGTTGCCGGCGCGTGACGGTCGCCGCGCTCACCAGCACCATGTCTTCCGCGAACGCGGGCTCGTAACGCAACCCGGGCCGGACCACCGCCCGTGCGGTCAGCGCCGCGTCGATCCGGCCGCGCAGCAGCGCCTCGGCCAGATCCGGCTCGCTGCCGATCTGCACCGCGAGGCCGAGCGCCGGATCGCGTTCCTTCAGCGCGGCGGCCAGCGCCGGCAGCCGCGTGGCGGCCGTGCTTTCCATCGAACCGAGCCGGAAGCTGCGGGCAACCGGCGTTTCGCGCACCACCTGCGTCGCCTCGTCGACGAGGCGCAGGATGCGATCGCAATACGGAATCAGCCGGCGCCCGGCATCGTTCAGCACCAGCCGCTTGCCGTGCCGGTCGAACAGCGGCGCGTCCAGCGACTCCTCGAGCTGACGCAGCCGCGCGGTGACGTTCGATTGCGTGCAGCCGAGCCGTTCGGCCGCACGCAACGCGCTGCCTTCCTGCACGACGGCCCGGAAAGTTTCGAGCAGAGGGATGTTCATATCGATTTCTCTTGTTACTGATTCAGTTTATATCATTTTACTTCGCCCATCATCCGGATTAGCCTAGGGCATGTTCCGAGGAATCCGCATGCCATCTGCTGCCTGCTCCGGCTTTACGTCCGTTCGCCGCCCGCCCGAGGTTCGTCCGTGCGTGCACTGATCGCCGCGCTGGTGCGGCGCGGTCCGACCGTGCTCGCGTGCGGCGTCGGCCTCGGGCTGCTGGTGCCGCCACTCGCGGCGCTCGCGCGGCCGCTGATGCCCGTTACCGTGTTCGTGTTCGTGCTCGGCACGCTGCTGCGCGTCGAACCGAGCGCCGTGCGCGCGGTCGCGCGACGGCCCGCGGTGTCGCTGCTGCTGCCCGCGATGACGATGATCGCGTGCCCGGTCGCGCTCGGCATCGCCGCGCGGCTCGCCGGCCTGCCGTACGACTGGGTCGTGGCACTGGTGATCGCCTACTGCGCGCCGCCGTCGAGCGGCACGTCGACGATCGCGCGGATGCTGTCGCTCGACGCCAGTGTCGCGCTCGTCGCGACCCTCGCGTCGATGGTGTTCGTGCCGCTGACCGCGCCGCTGCTGACCGCCTGGTTCAGCCACGACGCGGCGGTGTCGATCTCGCCGTCGAGCCTCGCGCTGCGGCTCGCGCTGCTGATCGGCAGCGCCGAGGGCGTCGCGCTGCTCGTGCGGCGCTTTGCGGGCGCACGGCTCGCGCGCCATGCGACACCGATCGACGCCGTCGTCGTCGTCGCGCTGCTCATATTCGCGCTCGGCACGATGGCCGGCATGCAGCAGTCGATCATCGATGCCCCGCACCGCGCGTTGACCGCGATCGCCCTCGCGTTCGTCGTCAACGCGGGTTTTCAGCTCGTCGCGTACGGGCTCACGCCCGGCGACGTCCGCACGCGCCTGAACGTCGCGCTGATCGTCGCCAATCGCAACGTCGGGCTGATGTGGGCCGCGCTCGGACTGGCCGCGACACCGACCATGACGCTCGTGTTCGCGTGCGCGCAGTTGCCGATCTATACGCTGCCGCGCGTCGTCCAGCATCTGCTGCCGCGCCTCGAGGCGCAGCGCCTGCGCCGGCGCGCACGCTAGCCGGCTTCCCCCTTCCGCCCTCGATCAAGGATTCCTCATGAAGCGACTCATCGTGATCGGCGCACGCGCCACCGGCAGCAGCGTCGCGCTGGTGCGCGCCGCCGTCGCACGCCGGGTGGCCGTGACCGTCATCACCACGCCCGGCCATCGTCTCGACGGCGTGTTTCCCGACGACGTCGAGACGGTCAACCTCACGCCCGACGCCGGGCAGCTTGCCGGCTGGCTGCGCGCGCGCTTTCCGGACGAACTCGACACGCTGCGCGTGACAACCGCGCACGATACCTATGCGCGCACCGCGGCATGGGTCGCCGATGCGCTCGGGTTGCCCGGTCCCGATGCGCGGCACGTCGCGTATGCGGTGTCGAAGTCGAACCAGAAAGCGCTGCTCGCCGAGCACGGCATCCCGGCCGCGCAGTTCGTCGCGGGTACGCTGGCCGCGCCGGCGGCGCTCGCGGCGGCGGCTGCTCCGTTGCGCTTCCCGGTCGTCGTCAAGCCGTCGGAAGGCTCCGCGAGCGACGGCGTGCGCCGCTGCGAGGACATCGCCGCCGTGCGCGCACAGCTCGACACGCTCGCCGCCGCCGCGCAGGCCGACGCACCCGAGCTTGCGACCGAACGCGTCGTCATCGAGGAATTCCTGGCGGGCAGCGAATATTGCGTCGAGTATTTCGACGGCCGCTACGTCGGCGCGCTGCGCAAGCTGAAGCGGCATGGTGCCGGTTTTCTCGAGCGCGGGTATACGTCGGAACTCGATCTCGACGCCGACACGCTGCGCGCGCTGATCGACGTCGGCACGCGCGCGACGGCCGCCGCCGGGCTCACGTGGGGGCCCGTGCATCTCGACTGCATCGTGCATGATGGCGTGCCGCACGTGATCGAACTGAATCCGCGCATCGCGGGCAGCTTCATCTGCGACATCGTGCGCGACGGCTACGGTTTCAACGTGGTCGAAGCGTTGCTCGACAAGCTCGACGGAAAGGCGGTGACGATCCCCGAGCTGTTCGAGCCGCATGCGTATGCGCGCGCCGAATTCCTGCTCGACAGCGATCCCGGCGCGTGGCGTTTCGCGCGGGGCGGGGAGATCGACGACGGGGCGGTCAGGATCAGCTACGGGCCGCAAGTGCTGCCCGATCGCGAGCGGCGTGCATTTCTTTATGTGCGAGTTGCGTTGCCGGCAGCGCACGGTGCGGCGGACGACGCGGGGCCGGCGGCTGAGCGCCGCGAATTGAAGTCGACTACCGAGTCAGCCTGACTTCAGGTGAGCGTGGTTTGCTTGCGCCGGCGGGAGGCGTCCCGCGCCAGAAGAAAAACACGAGCGCGCCTGCGATCGCCTGCGCTACGACGACGAATGCGACGCAGCCCACCCAGCCCCACCGATTCCATGCGGGAACGGGCAGGATCGAGCCGAGACTGCCGCCAAAGTAATAGAAGGACAGGTAGACGCCGATCGCCGTCGATCTTGCACCCGGTGCCGCGCGCGAGATGAACGCATTGGCCGACGCCTGCTCGACGAACACCGCGGTCGAACTGAGCGCGAGACCGGTCAGGATCGCTGCGACACTGCCCGACAAGGTCAGCAATGCACCGACCATCGCGAGCCCGGTCGCCGCGAGCGCGAGATCGCGCGGGCCGCGTTTCGCCGCGACGCGGCCCGCGAGCGGCGTGACGACGACCGCGACGAGAAACACCGCATAGATCGCGCCGATCTCGACCGTATTGAAGCCAAATGGCGCGCGGGCCAGCCGCAGTCCGACGAAGGTGAACGTCGCGACCTGCGAGGCGAGCACGCATGCGCCGACCAGAAACGAGGCCAGCAGCGGGCCGCGCGTCAGGAGCTTCCAGCGCGGTATCGACGCTCCCTCGCCTTCCGGACGCGCGGCGCCGGACGACGGCAGGCACGCGTGGATCGCGAGGCCCGTTGCGAGACACAGGAACGCGATGAAATCGAGCGCGTGACGCCAGCCGAACCCGGACGTCAGCACGTTGGTCACGAAGCGTCCGGCGAAGCCGCCGAGTGTCGTGCCGGCGACGAAGAGTGCGCTGACCTCCGTCGCCGCGTCGTGGCTGAAGATCTCGCCGATGCAGGCGATCGAGATCGCGAAGATGAACGGCATCAGCATGCCCGCCGCAAAGCGGGCGGCGAGGAACGATGAGAAGCTCGCCGCGTGTGCCGACCACACGACGGGAAGCACACACGCCACGGCAGCCCACGAAATCACCGTTCGGCGATCGAAGCGGGCAGCCAGCGCACCGACGAACGGCGCGATAATGGCAACCGCCAACGTGGTGGCGCTGATGCCCTGGCCTGCTCGTTCCGCGCTCACGTTGAAGGCCGCGGCGAGTTCGTGCAGGATGCCCTGCGTCGAATAGAGATTGAGAAAAGCCGCGAAGCCGCACAGGAAAAATGCGAATCGGATGGTTCTGTTGCCCACTGGTGACGCCCTCTCTGATGTGGGTGACAGTCTGACGAGTGGACGACACGCGTGCCAATACTGATTTCGTGGCCATTGATACCGAAACGACAAGAATGCTCGACCTACGCCGCCTCCGCTATTTCGTGACCGTCGCCGAAGAATTGCACTTCGGACGCGCGGCGTTGCGTTTGCGTATCGCCCAGCCGCCGTTGACGCGCCATATCGCCGCGCTGGAAGCCGACCTCGGTATCCGGCTGTTCGAACGATCGACACGTGCGGTGCAGCTCACGCCGGCAGGCGCGCTGTTCCTCGAACACGCGAGGAGCGTCATTCATGCAGTCGACGAGGCGGAGGCAACGGCGCGCAAGATGGCGCAAGGTGTGGTCGGTCGCGTCGTGATCGGCTATGCGAGTTCCATTCCGATGTCCGACGCGTTTTCGGACATCATCCGCAATGCGAGCCGCAGCATGCCGGAAGTCGAGCTGGCGTTTCGGGAAGTATCGACCGCCACTCAGCGCCAGCAGATCGCCGACGGCACGATGGACGTCGGATTCGGCTGGTCAGCGGCGAAGGCACCCGGGGAGCGCATCCGGTCCCTCGTCGTGTCGCGGGAGTCGCTCGCCGCCGCGGTTCCCGCCCGGAGCAAATACGCGGACAAGGCGACGATCGAGTTCCGTGAACTGGTCAAGGAGAACTTCGTCACGTTTCCCGCGGGTTACGGTTCCGCGCTGAACGCCGCGCTCGAGGATCTGTGCGCGCAAGAGGGCGTTACGCCGCGGACAGGGCCGACCGCATCGCAGATCACGACGCTGGTGTCGCTGGTGGCCGCGGAACGCGGCGTCGCCATCGTGCCCGGCTTCACGTCGACGTTGCAACGCTCGGGCGTCGCTTACGTGCCGCTGGCGAGGCCGCACGTTCTCGAATTGGTCGTTACGTGGTCCGAACCGTTCTCGTCGAGCTGCGTCGAGCAGTTCATCGAGTTTGCCAGGTCGATCACGCGCGGCTAGGTCCTGTTGACACAAGCCCCGATCACCCGAGCGGAAAATACGTGACATCCGGCGCGAACGGCGCATTCAACGCAATGGCGACCACGTCTCCGGCAAGCCGATCGTCGACGTCGCCCTTTCGATCTGTTCCGGACCGCCGGCCGGAGGCCACAGGCCCTCCGCGTAGTGCCGCTTTCGCAACGCCATGCGTTCTTCCAGGCTTGAGAATCCCCAAATGTGCGTGATGCGCGGCGGTCCATCGAGCGCGTACAGATTGCAAACGAGATGCGACGTATAGGCTTTGGCCGGGCCCACCGCGCGTTCCCACGCGGAAATGGTCGGCGCAATACCGCCGGCTTTCAGCCAGTAGCGGCGAATTTCATAGAAATCGCCCAATGCCGCCGGTTCGATGTCGGGTAGAAAAGGAAAAAGTGCATAGCTTTCCATCGTCAATCGAACGGACGCGCTTTCAATGCCGAAAGGTCGCTCGGCGCGCAATGCCCGATCGCGTTCATGCTGCAATGCATCCATCGTCTCGAAGCCACGCAGCACGACGACCCGCGATAGCTCACCGATTTCCGTGCGCCATGCGCCGAGCAGCCTCCCGTGCGCGTCGGCATCCGACACCCAGTGATGCGCACGGCGGGACA
>NZ_BCPP01000133.1:0-10360 GCF_016586125.1 Burkholderia sp. E168m23 | reverse complement strand
GCCGAAACGCACGTGATGGAGCACGGCCTGTATGTGCTGGAAGGCAAGGCTGTCTATCGCTTGAACCAGGACTGGGTCGAGGTGGAAGCCGGCGACTTCATGTGGCTGCGCGCGTTCTGTCCGCAGGCATGTTATTCGGGTGGGCCTGGGCGGTTCCGTTATCTGCTGTACAAGGATGTGAACCGTCACATGAACCTGACGTTGAATCCGGCGCGCTGAAGCGTCGCGCAAGTTGGATATGAAAACCCGCCGGTGTGAGCCGGCGGGTTTTTTTTCGGGGTTCCGCGCGGGTTTCCTTGGATGTCGGGTGGCGACCCGAAGCGGTCTTTCCGTTTTCTCCAAAGGTGCCACTCGACACGGTCACCTCAATCGGAACTGGATCTTAGCGCGTGCGCCAGGCCGGTGAGGATCGGTATGATCGCCCCCAACCACGAAAGCCCATCACAGAACGTGAGCCTGACCGGCCGAACGTCGAGGCTAAGCTTCAATGTGACTGAAACGCGGATAGCGTCCACTACCGTTGCCGACCGGTTCGTCGGAGCGCACGTACGCCAGGGAAAGGCGGTAGGCTGAACGAGACCTGTCCGACGCGTCGCCGACAAGATTCCAAAGCTCATGGCTGGTTTTCGCAACGCGGAGCAACAGCGCTCGCATGTCCGCTGGAAGCTCATACTTCTGGACGATGTCGCACGTCAGATTGGCTGTGACGACGGCGACCAGCCTCCGCTCGGCCGCTTCCGAGCCAATCATATCGAGCAATGCCATGACTTGCGAAAGCAGGGCTTGTCCTGCCGAAGCATCGATCTGCAGCGTAGCGGCAGGCAGCGCCAATGCGGTTATGTACAACACGTCCCTCTCGTCGAATCCGGCAAGGTCGGCGCGCACGTCCAGAGCCTTTGTGATGATTGCTCGCTGCCGCCTGAGTCGATGTCGGACCTCCTTCGGCAACGATGGAAACGCGGTATCCAACCTGACGTAGTAGTCCATGACCGATTGCCAGTCCCCGAGATGTTCGGCGTTGATATGGCATGCAAGGGCCGATAGTTCGACGAGATGCTCAATTTTTGCGTTGGCTGCAAGAAATCGATGCAATTTTGTGCGGATGGCTTTGGGGTGGTGGGTATGGTCCTGCCAGCAATCGGAGATGAACTCAGGGAAACCGTCGTGGCTTCCCGCGGTTTGGACCGGTTTTTCAATTTGCATATTTACCTCTGGCGATCGAGATGTGCCTGCGCAGCCCCGGCCCAGGAAGGTCCAGCTGCTGGAATCAAGTATTGATTGGCCTCGCGGCGCGCACCAGTGCAAAATCCCGAAGTGCACATTGCGTCAAACGCCTGCCATGAAACGTCAAACCTGGATGTCGGCCGATCTCAACTTACTCAAGGCGTTCAGCGTTCTGGTAGCAGAGCGCAGCGTTGTCAAGGCGGCAAAACGTCTGCATCTGAGCGAATCCGCCATGAGCCGCACCCTGAGCCGAGTGCGCGACGCGTTCGGGGACCCTATCCTCATCCGGGCCGGCCGTTCGCTGATTCCGACACCTCGTGCCTTGTCATTGCATCCCCGCGTACTCGACATGCTGGCAATGGCGCAGGACATCCTCACGCGGGCCGAGCTCGTTGACCCTGCATCGCTGACGCAAACCTTCACCATCCGCTGTAACGAGGGATTTGCGACGGAATTCGGTGCGAAGCTACTCGACATCGTCACTACGGCAGCGCCGGGCGTTCACCTGCGCTTTTCCATGCAGGACGAGAAGGACGCCACCGCGCTGCGAGAGGACAAGGCGGATATCGAAGTTGGGGTGCTTGGGAAAAGTGGACCGGAGATTCGTGTGCAGACGCTACTGAGAGACCGTTTTGTCGGTGTGGTTGCGATGTCTCACCCGCTTGCTGGCCATGATCCGGTCAGTATCGATGCATACACGCGATACCCGCACGTGAGCGTTTCGCGCAGGGGGCGTCGCGACGGCCCGATCGATGCTTTGCTGAGCGCGCTTGGCGCAAAGCGCCGTGTTGCAACGACGGTATCGAGTTTTCCGGTTGCGCTCGCGCTGGCGCAAGGCGGCAGTATTGTTGCAAACGTGCCATTTCGTCAGACTGCGTCAGGTCGCATTGGCATGCATACGTTCGAGCTGCCCGTCCAAACCGAGCCTGTCGTGGTCTCAATGATGTGGCATCCGAAGGTCGATCCGGACCCCGCACACCGATGGCTGCGGGATTGCCTGCTGCAAACCTGTGCTGATTAGGTGGCCTCGATGCTCATGGGTGGAGCGGCCGCCAGGCAGATCGCGTAATGCGTCTCGGTCAATGCTGTTCAGATGCACTGTGTGTGTCAATCGAACGTCAGCTTGTGGCCGATAGCAGACCTCGGAAACTCGATATCGGCGCTCACGTCAAAATACTTCGAACGAACACCAGTCGGGCACAAACTGCTCGAAGACAAAAAAGTCGTCGATGTATGTCAGCCCAAGCCGCTCCAATGACTTCGTGCACTCATCGGCCGCATCGCTTCCAAAGAACGGGCCAAGCGATATGAGGCTATCGGATTCGTCAAAAGATTCCCGAAAATTGAATTCGACCATGACCGTGGATAGCTCGACATTCTTGGCTGCTAGCGCAGCCCGCCGGACAACGATTCCGAAATCTCTCGAAACTTTCATTGATATTGACCAAAGGCAAGCGGGTACTGAAGATTGTCGGCGATCTAGCCCTTATGGTCGAGTGCCTAAAACAGGCCGAATACCGGTGGTCTTCGCAGCGTTCCCCAGAAACCTGCGACGGACCTGTTTTCATTGGCGATGCGTATCGTTACAACCCGAGCGCCCCCGCCGCAAGCATCGCAACCGCCAGCCGCGTATCGGCCGGCAACTCGTCTTCCATCAACCACACGGCCGACAGTCCCGACCACGCGAGAATCCACTGCAGCAGCCGGCGCCGATCGAGTCCCGCGGCGTCAGCCACGAGCACAACGCGTCGCTCGAATCGCACGGGATCGACCGCGATGTCATGCGCAGGATTGCAGAACAGGTTCGCGTAATCGAACGCGCGCTCGCCGCGCAGCCCTTTCGGGTCGATCGCGCGCCAGCCGCGATCGCCGAAATGAAGAATGTTGTCGTGATGGATGTCGCCGTGCAGCACGACTTCGTCGACGGACGGCCCAGCCAGCAACTGACGAGCGATCGCCGCCGAGCGGCGCAGCGCATCGTTGTCGACATCGTTCGACAGCAGCGCGTAGAACCAGTCGTGCAGCGGCACGACCGGAGGCACCAGCGGCGCACGATGCGCGTGCAGCCGCGCGACGACGTCGCAGGCGATACGCATCGTATCGTCGTCGTGGCCCGCAGCCGACAACGCAGCCAGCGACGGCGCCGGCTGCGCGCGTTCGAGCAGGATCGCGTCGCCGTCGTGCTGCCACACCTGCGCGGCGCCTTGCCCGTTCCACCAGGCCATCAGCGCATTGCCGCGGCGTTCTTCGTCGCACGTGGCGACTTTCAGCATCGCCGGCCGCGCGTGCCAGACGACCGGCAGCAGGCCGCCGCTCGCGGTCAGGATCGGGCCGCCGTCGGGAACGAGACCCCACAAGTCAAGATATCGATCGAACATCCGACGATGGTACAAGCGAACCGGCTCGCGCGCCCGCAACGACATGCCGCCGACCCGCATACCCGGTCCAAGCAGGACCTAAAGCGCTTTCCTAAATAAAATTTAGCCAGCCAAACTTTGGCTAAAGAATGTTCCGGTTTCGCGCCATCCCTTCGACAATGCGCGCCTTTCGTGACCGATCGGCGCCGCTCGCGCGCCGGCCGTCGCGGCACTGAAGAAGGAGCCCGACATGACCGATCCCACCGCCAACCCGTCGCCGCCGCCCGCGCCGCCATCCACACCGCCGCGCCGCCGTCGCATCTGGCGCACGCTCGCGGGCGCGCTGCTCGGCCTGACGCTCGCGTGCGCGGGCATCGGCGCATGGACGATCGATCGCATCTGGACGCAGTTGCCGTCCGTCGAACACCTGGCCGTCTATCGTCCCGCTTTGCCGCTGCGGATTTTCTCGCGCGATGGTGACCTGCTGGCCGAATACGGCGTCGAGCGGCGCGAGTTCGTGCCGCTCGAACGCATCCCGCCGCTGATGCGGCATGCGCTGCTCGCGGCCGAGGACGCGAAGTTCTACGAACACGGCCCGGTCGACATCGGTGGCCTTGCGCGCGCGACGTTCGCGAACGTCGTGACGGGCCAGCCGGGGCAGGGAGGCAGCACGATCACGATGCAGGTCGCGCGCAACTTCTACCTGACGCGCGACAAGGTGCTGAGCCGCAAGCTCGCCGAGATCCTGATGGCCGCCAAGCTCGAGCGCGAATACAGCAAGGACAAGCTGCTCGAGCTGTACATGAACGAGATCTATCTCGGCGAGCGCGCCTACGGCTTCGCGGCCGCCGCGCACGTGTACTTCGGCAAGCCGCTCGACGCGCTGAGCGCGGGCGAGGCGGCCGTGCTCGCCGGGCTGCCGAAGGCGCCGTCCGCATTCAATCCGGTCGTCAACCCGGCGCGCGCGACCGCGCGGCGCAACTACGTGCTCGGCCGGATGCATGCGCTTGGCCAGCTCGACGAGGCGACGTATCGCGCGGCCGTCGACGCGCCGATCGCATTGGCGACCACGCCGCCGCCCGGCATCGTCGCGGCGCCGTACGTCGCCGAGCGGGCGCGCCGGATGATGGTCGAACGGTTTCATGACGACGCGTACACGCTCGGCCTCGACGTGACGACGACGATCTCGATGCGCGACCAGCGCGCGGCCGAAGCCGCACTCGACCGTACGCTGAGCCGCCAGTCCCGCGCGAAGCGCGATATGCGCAACGGTCTCGAAGGCGCACTCGTGTCGCTCGATGCGGCCACCGGCGACATGCTCGCGCTGGTCGGCGGCGCGGATTTCGATCGCAACGTGTTCGACCATGCGCTGCAGGCGTATCGCCAGCCGGGGTCGAGCTTCAAGCCGTTCGTCTATTCCGCGGCGCTGGAGAAGGGCTACTTCCCCGGCGTGCTCGTCGACGATACGCAGCGCACACTCACGCACGCGGAAACCGGCGCGCGGCCGTGGCGTCCGCGCAATTTCGGCAATCGCTACGAAGGCTTCATCCCGGTGCGGCGCGGGCTCGTGCGCTCGAAGAACCTGGTCGCGGTCAGCCTGATGCAGGCCACCGACGCGCGCTACGTGCAGCAGCACGCGGTGCATTTCGGCTTCGACGCGCAGCGCAATCCGGCGTCGCTGCCGCTCGCGCTCGGCGCGGGCGCCGTGACGCCGCTCGAACTCGCGAGCGCGTACAGCGTGTTCGCGAACGGCGGGACGCGGATGGAGCCGCGCCTGATCCTGTCAGTGAAGCAGCGTCACGGCGGCGCGATGTACGAGGCGACCGTGCCGGCGGGCGAGCGGGTCGTATCGGCGCGCAATGCGTTCGTGATGGACAGCATGCTGCGCGACGTCGTACGGGCCGGTACTGCACGCGGCGCGCTCGCGCTCAGGCGTGACGACGCGGCCGGCAAGACGGGCACGTCGAACGGATCGAAGGACGTATGGTTCGCCGGCTATTCGTCGGGCATCGTCGCGGTTGCGTGGCTCGGCTACGACACGCCGCGCCCGATGGGGCGCGCGACCGGCGCGACGCTCGCGCTACCGGTCTGGCTCGACTACATGAAGACGGCCGTCGACGGGCGCACGCCGGTCGCGGCGACGCCGCCGCAGGACGTCGCGCTGGTGGACGGCGATTTCGTCTACGCCGAATACACGCGCGGCACCTGCACGGCCGACGTGCCGGCGTATATCCGCAGCCGCTTCGCGTGCGGCGGCGCGGCAGCCAGCGATGCGCCGGATGCGCCTGGCGATAACGGCAAGCGCGATGAACCGATGCCCGCCGCCGTCGACGCGGCCGAGCGCGAACGCGTGCTCGACCTGTTCCGGACCGACGACTGACGCGCGCCATGCATACGCTCTATCTGATTGCGATCGTCGCGGAAGCGATGTCGGGCGCGCTGATGGGCATGCGCCGCGGAATGGACCGCTTCGGGCTCGCGCTCGTCGGCGCGGTGACGGCGCTCGGCGGCGGAACAGTGCGCGACGTGCTGCTCGGCCACTATCCGCTCGGCTGGATCGCGCATCCCGAATACCTGGTGATCACGCTGGTCGCGGCGACCGTCGCGTCGTGGGCGGCACGACACGTCGCGCGGATGAAGACGCTGTTCGTCACCGTCGATGCGATCGGCCTCGCGGCGTTCACGATCATCGGCTGCGACATCGGCGCGTCGACCGGTACGGCGCCGATCATCGTCGTGCTGGCCGGCGCGATCACGGGCGTGTGCGGCGGGATGCTGCGCGATTTACTCTGCAACGAGATGCCGCTGATCCTGCGCGAGGAGTTGTATGCGAGCGTCGCGTTCGTCACCGGCGCGCTGTATGTCGGGATGCAGTATCTCGGCATCGACGCGGGGTTCGCGACGCTCGTCGCGCTGGCGGCCGGCTTCTCGATGCGGATGCTCGCCGTGCGACTCGGCTGGAAGATGCGGAGCTTCGGCGCGGCGGACGTCGAGCATTGAGCGCTCGCGCCTGGGCTTGCCGCGCCGGCATTCAGTCCGGCTGCATCACCTGAAAGACGTTCCCTTCCGGATCGATGCCGTCGACCATCCGGTACGGAAAGCCGTCGTAGCGCTTCAGATCGCGCACGGTCACGCCGTCGCGGGCGAGTCGGTCGCGATACGTGTCGATATCGGCGTCGATCGTGAATACGAGTTTCACGTTGCTGGTGGCCGCGCTCGCGTTCGTGCTTGAGGATGCGGCTGCATGACGGAAGGCCGGGCCGGCCCGATGCAGCGCGAGCTCGATCGCACCCGCGTCGAGCACGGCCCATTCGCCGTCGATTTCCTCAACGACGGGCAGCGCGAAATGCCGTTGGTAGAACGCCTTCAGCAGCGCGACGTCGCGGACGTACAGGATGATGCGGGTCATCGGAAGCGGCACGGGGATTTCCTCGAAGGGGCGATACGACAGACCTGGAGAGAACGCCGCCGTCCAAGGTAGCGCACGGCATCGATCGACGCAATGATCATGCGATACACACCCGCGCTACGCGGGCACCATCACCGGCGGCGTCCCGTCGCCGGTTTCCACCATCTTCACCGCGAAGCCATAGCACTGCGCGATATGGGCCGGCGTCATCACGTCGCGCGGCGCGCCATGCGCGACGATCGTGCCGTCGGCGAGCATCGCGATCGTATCCGCATGCCGCGCGGCGAGGTTCGGATCATGGACGATCGCGAGCACGCCGAGCTGCCATTCGCGCGCGACGGCGCGCACGGTATCGAGCAGCCGGTGCTGGTGCGCAAGATCGAGCGCGGCGGTCGGCTCGTCGAGCAGCAGGTAGCGCGGGCCGGATTCCGTCGCGTCATGGTCCGGCCACAGCTGCGCGAGGACGCGGGCGAACTGCACGCGCGCGAGCTCACCGCCCGACAGCGTCGTGACGTCGCGACCGACGAGCGCATCGGCGCCCGCCCGTTCGAGCGCACGCCACGCGATGTCGCGATCGCGATGCGCAATGACGTGGCGGGCGCCGCTGCGCCGCGCATGCGGGTAGCGGCCGAGCAGCACGATTTCGTCGACGCTGAACGGGAACGCCGGCTGCGCGGCCTGCGGCAGCACCGCGCGCAGGCACGCCAGCCGCGGTGCGTCGATGCGCGCGAGCGGTTCGCCATTCAGCGTGACGTCGCCCGTCACGCGCACGCCGTGCGGCGCGACGCTGCCGGTCAGTTCGCCGGCGAAGGTTTTCAGCAGCGTGCTCTTGCCCGCGCCGTTGCGGCCGAGCAGCGCGGTCACGCGGCCGGGCTCGATCGACAGCGACAGGTCGCGCAGGATCGTGTCGTGCCGGCGGGCGACGTCGAGGTGGTGGGCAGTCAACATGGTCGTCGTGAAGAAGGGATCATCCGCCGAGCGCGCCGCGGTTCTTCCACAGCAGCGCGAGGAAGAACGGCGCGCCGAGCAGCGCGGTCAGCACGCCGAGCGGAATGTCGGCGGGCGCGGCCACGGTTCGCGCGGCAAGATCGGCCGCGAGCGTCAGCAACGCGCCGAGCAATGCGGCGCCGGGCAGCACGATGCGCTGGTCGGGGCCGCACGCGAGGCGCACGCAATGCGGCGCGACGAGCCCGATGAAGCCGATGATGCCCGCGCACGACACGAGCGCGCCGACCGCGAGCGCGACCGCGACGAGCACGCGCCGTTTCAGTTGCTGCACGGGCACGCCGAGATGCAGCGCTTCGGTTTCGCCGAGCTGCAGCGCGTTCAGTGCATCGCGTTCGCGCGCGAGCAGCACGCAGCCGAGCGCCACGCACGGCGCGACGGCCGCCAGCGTCGACCATTGCGCGCCGCCGAGGCTGCCCAGGCTCCAGAAGGTCAGCGAGCGCAACTGCGCGTCGTCGGCGACGAACGTGAGCAGCCCGATCGCCGCGCCGACCAGCGCATTGATCGCGATGCCGGCGAGCAGCAGCAGCGGCAGCGCGAGCCGGCCGCGCGACGCGGCGAGCCGGTAGACGAGCGCCGCGACCGCGAGGCCGCCGGCGAACGCGGCGACCGGCAACGCGGCCTCGCTCGCATGGGCGGCGAAGAGCGCGGGGCCGAGCACGATCAGCGTGGTCGCGCCGAGCGCGGCGCCGCTCGACACGCCGACGAGCCCCGGATCGGCGAGCGGGTTGCGGAACAGCGCCTGCATCGCGGCGCCGGTCGCGCCAAAGCCGCCGCCGACCAGCAGCGCGAGCACGACGCGCGGCGCGCGGATGTCGAGCAGCACCGCGCGCGCCTGCTGCGCGGCCGCGTCGCCGCTTAGCGCGGCCCAGGCTTCCGCCAGCGGAATGCGGTATGCGCCGACGCACAGCGCGACGACGGACATCGCGCCCACCAGAACGGTGAGCGCGGCCAGGACGAACGGCGCGAAGCGGCGCGACGTGCCGAGGCGCGCGGCGCCGGAGCGTGAGGCCGGCGACGGCGCGTTGAAGGGTGGAGCGTGAGCGGGCATCGAGTCGATCCGGAGTCAGGCGAGCGCATCCGACAGGCGTCGATGCAGGGTCGTGACGGCGAGCGGCAGGCGCGGGCCGAAGCCGAGCAGGAACAGCGCGTCGAGCGACACGACGCGCCGCGCGCGGCCGGCCGGCGTCGCGCCGAAGCCGGGCGTCGCGAGCAGCGCGGCGTGACCGCCGACGGCCGCCAGCCCTTCGTCGGAGATCAGCACGACGTCGGGCGCGGCCGCCGCGAGCGCCTCGGTCGTCAGCGGCTTGTAGTGATCGAAGCCCTGCATCGCGTTGCGCGCGCCCGCGTAGCGGATCATCGCGTCGGCGGCCGTGCGCTGGCCGGCGACGAGCGCCTGGGTGCCGGTATGGTTCAGCACGAACAGCACGCGCGGCGGCTGCGCGCCGCCGGGCACGCGCGCGGCGACCGCGTCGCGCGCGGCCTGCCAGTCGCGATCGAAACGCTGCAGCAGCACGGTGCCGGCGTCGCGCACGTCGAGCGCCTGTGCGACGCCGGTGATCTTCGCGCGCACCGATTCGACGTCGTGACGCTCGTCGAACGTCGTCACCGTGACGCCGGCGCCCTTCACCTGCGCGATCGCCGTTGGCGGGCCGGCTTCCGCCGATGCGAGCACGAGATCGGGCCGCAGCGACAGCAGCCCTTCGGCCGACAGCGCGCGCTGGTAGCCGACCTTCGGCAGGCGCTTCGCGGCGTCGGGATACGTGCAGGTCGTGTCGGCGCCGACGAGCCGGTAACGCGGCGTCTCGGCGCCGCCGAGCGCGAACGCGGTTTCCGCCAGCGCGCCGCCGATCACGATCACGCGCTTCGGGGCGGCCGCCGCGACCTGGGCGAGCACGCCGCCGGGCAGCGCGCCCGCGAGCGCGCTGGCTGCCGCGCCGCCCAGCAGCGACCGGCGGCGCGGATCGAATGGGCGAGCGCTCATCGCGCGGCCCCGCGTGCAGCCGTCGGCAGCGTCGCGACGAGCGCGCGCCAGTCGTCGCGCTCGACCTTGCCGGGCTTGCGCTCGCCGAACAGCAGCGCGACATGGTCGCCCTGCCGGTCGAACAGTTCGAGCGACGTGACGATGCCGTCGCTCGTCGGCTTCTTCACGACCCAGGCGGCGGCGATCAGGTCTTCGCGCACATGCAGGTTGAAGCCCGGATCGAGCACGTTGATCCATGCGCCGACCTCGCGCACGTTCGCGACGGGGCCCGTATGGATCTGGATCATCCCCGCGTTGCCGACGAACACCATGATCGGCTGGCCGCTCTTCGCCGCCTGTTCGAGCACGTGGCGCAACGCATGCGCGGTTTCGACCGGATAC
>NZ_BCPP01000132.1:0-10397 GCF_016586125.1 Burkholderia sp. E168m23 | reverse complement strand
CGCGCACGCGGTCGAGCGTGTCGAGGCGATCCTGGTACGTGCGCGTCGAGATCACCTGGCCGTAGAACTCCGGCGACGTGTCGAGGTTGTGGTTGTAGTAGTCGAGGCCCGCATCGGCGAGCTGCCGGGCCTGTTCGTTTTCCAGCATGCCGAGCGTCATGCAGGTCTCGAGACCGAGCTCCTTCACGCCGCGCACCATCTCGGTCAGCGCCGGCATGTGGCGCTCCTTCGGGTTGCGCCACGCGGCGCCCATGCAGAAGCGGCTCGCGCCGTTCGCCTTCGCCGCGCGCGCGGCGTCGAGCACCGTGTCGACGTCCATCAGCTTCTCGGCCTTCAGGCCCGTGTCGTGATGCGACGACTGCGAGCAGTAGCCGCAATCTTCCTCGCAGCCGCCCGTCTTGATCGACAGCAGCGTCGACAGCTGCACCGCGTTCGCGTCGAAGTGCTCGCGATGCACCTGCTGCGCGCGGAACATCAGATCGTTGAACGGCAGCTCGAACAGCGCGACGACGTCGGCGACGCGCCAGCGCTGCGACGCCGGGGCGGCCACGGGGATCGCGGCGGGTTGCACGGCGGCGGTCTGGGCTTGGGTCATTTCGTTTTCCTGTCCTGGGCGGGATTGGGGGATCGGTTGGGTCAATGCCGCGCGGCGCGCAGCGACTCGACGAGCGCGGCGATGTCGAGCATCGCCGCGGCGGATTCGGGGGCGGCCGGCGTCATGTGCGCGATGCGGCCGATGAGTGGCGCGCGGTGCTCGCGCGCAAGCCAGTCGCGAATCGTCGCGACGTTCTCGTCGGCGAACGACATGGCCGGGTCGACGTGGTTCGCGACCCAGCCCGCGAGCGTGAGGCCGCGCTGGCGAATCGCATCGGCCGTCAGCAACGCGTGGCTGATGCAGCCGAGCCGGACGCCGACCACCAGCACGACGGGCAGGCCCAGCGCGACCGCAAGATCGGCGGTGTCCTGCGTATCGTTCAGCGGCACGCGAAAGCCGCCGACGCCTTCGACGACGACCACGTCCGCGCGCGTCAGCGCCTCGCGATGGCACGCGACGATCGTGTCGAGGTCGAGCGTCACGCCTTCCTGCGCGGCGACGATATGCGGCGCGGCCGGCGCTTTCAGCAGGAACGGCGTGCGCAGTTCGGGCGGCAGCACGACGTTCGCGGCGGCGTCGAGCTGGTCCGCATCCTCGTTGCGCCACACGCCGTCGCGTTCGTACGCGCCGGCCGCGACCGGCTTCAGCGCGGCCGCGCGCAGCCCGTGCCGCGCGAAGCCGTGCAGCATCGCGGCCGACACGAAGGTCTTGCCGATCTCGGTGTCGGTGCCGGTGACGAAGACGGAGAGCGGGGCGGTCATGCTGCTGCCTCCTGCCGGGCCGCTCCAACGGAGGCCGCGGCCGCCTCGCTGGCCTCGATCAACGCGGCTTCGAGCCTGGCGAGATCGTCGAACGAATGCGCGGCCGACAGCGACACGCGCAGCCGCGACGTGCCGGCCGGCACCGTCGGCGGCCGGATCGCGGGCACCCACAGGCCGTGCGCGTCGAGCGCGCGCATCGCCGCGAGCGTCGCATCGTTGCTGCCGATCACGAGCGGCTGCACGGCCGTGTGCGAATCGACCGGCTGCCAGCGCGTATTGCGCAGCAGCGCGCGCGTGCGTTCGATCAGCGCGGCGAGGTGCGCGCGGCGCGCGTCGCCTTCGTCGCCCGCGATCACCTTGAGGCTTGCCGACACGGCATGCGCGACGGCCGGCGGCGCGGCGGTCGTGAAGATGTAGCTGCGCGCGCGCTGGATCAGCCATTCGATCACGGTTTCATGCGCGATCACGAACGCGCCGGCGACGCCGGCCGCCTTGCCGAGCGTGCCGACGTACACCAGATGCGGCGAACGCAGCGCGGCGGCCGCGAGCGCGCCGCGACCCTGCGGGCCGAGCACGCCGAAGCCGTGCGCGTCGTCGACGACGAGCCACGCGCCGTGGCGTTCGGCCAGCGCGACGAGTTCGGCGAGCGGCGCGAGGTCGCCGTCCATGCTGAACACTGTGTCGCTGACGATCAGCTTCGTTTCGGCCTCCGATGCGTCGAGCAGCGCGGCGAGCGCGGCCGTATCGGCGTGCGGATAGACCTGCACGTTCGCGCGCGACAGCCGCATGCCGTCGATCAGCGACGCATGGTTCAGCGCATCGGAGAAGATCGTCGCGCCCTTGCCGGCGAGCGCCGTCATCGCGGCGAGGTTCGCCATGTAGCCGGTGCTGAAATACAGCGCGCGCGGCGCATCGGAGAAGCCGCCCGCGAAGCCCGCGAGTTCGTCTTCCAGTCTGGCGTGCGCGCGCGAATGGCCGCCGAGCAGGTGCGAGCCGCCGCTGCCGGAGCCGTAGCGCTGCGCGCCTTCCGCGAACGCGGCGACGAGCGCCGGATGCGCGGCGAGGCCGAGGTAGTCGTTGCTCGCGAAGCCGACGATTTCGCGGCCGTTCACGGTCATGCGCGCGTCGCACGCGGTGTCGGCGATGCGGCGCACGCGGCGCAGCCCTTGCGCGTCGAGGTCGGCGAGGCCGCGTTGCAGGGTGTCGAGCAGGCTCATCGGCCGAGATCCTCCAGCGTCGCGTCGAGCGTGTCGCGCGTGCGCTGCGCGAGCCACGCGATGTCGTCGTCGCTCATCACGTATGGCGGCATCAGGTACACGGTCGTGCCGATCGGGCGCAGCAGCAGCTCGCGTTCGAGCGCGTGTTCGAAGAAACGCCGCGAGAAGCCGCGCGCCGCGTCGCCGTCGAGCGTGACGTCGAACGCGAACAGCGTGCCGCGTTCGCGCAGGTGGCGCACCTGGCGGTGCGCGTCGAGCGGCGCGAGCGCGGCGCGCAGCGTCGCCGATTTGCGGGCATTGCTCGCGAGCACGTCGTCGCGCGCGAACAGGTCGAGTGTCGCAACGGCCGCGCGACATGCGAGCGGGTTGCCGGTGTACGAATGCGAGTGCAGGAAGCCGCGCGTCGTGTCGTCGTCGTAGAACGCCGCGAACACGTCGTCGCGCGTGAGCACCAGCGACAGCGGCAGGTAGCCGCCGCTGATCCCTTTCGACAGGCAGATGAAATCGGGCCAGACGCCGGCCTGCTCGCACGCGAAGAAGGTGCCGGTGCGCCCGCACCCGACCGCGATCTCGTCGGCGATCAGGTGCACGCCGAATTCGTCGCACAGCGCGCGCAGCCCGCGCACGTACGACGGATCGTGCATCGCCATGCCGGCCGCGCACTGCACGAGCGGCTCGACGATCAGCGCGGCGATCCGGTCGCCGCGTTCGACGAACAGACGCCGCACGTCCGCGAGCGCGCGGCCGGCGACGTCGGCGGCCGTCTCGCCCGGCAGCGCGCCGCGCGCATCGGGCGACGCGACCACGTGCGCGTGGCGGATCAGCGGGTCGTACGCATCCTTGAACAGCGCGACGTCGGTCACGCCGAGCGCGCCGATCGTCTCGCCGTGATAGCTGTTCGCGACGCAGACGAATTCCTGCTTGTTCGCGCGGCCGCGGTTGCGCCACGCGTGGAAGCTCATCTTCAGCGCGATCTCGACGGCCGACGCGCCGTCGGATGCGAAGAACGCATGGCCGAGCGTGCGCGCGGTGAGCGCGTGCAGCCGTTCGGCGAGCTCGATCGCGGGTTCGTGCGTGCAGCCGGCGAGCATCGCGTGCTCGAGCGTGTCGAGCTGGTCCTTCAGCGCCGCGTTGATGTCCGGGTTCGCATGGCCGAACAGGTTGACCCACCAGGAGCTGATCGCGTCGAAGTAGCGGCGGCCGTCACGGTCGTACAGCCACAGGCCCGCGCCGCGCGCGACGGGGACGAGCGGCAGGCGCTCGTGATGCTTCATCTGGGTGCAGGGGTGCCAGACCGCGCGCAGGCTGCGCGCGACCCAGTCGTCGGTGGCTGGCGTACTCAAGGCGACTCCGGGGGTAAAACGACCGCGCGGCATCGACGGGATGCCGCGCGGCGGGACACGAAACGCGCAGAGATTAGCGTGTTCCGCCGGACGTTGCACTAGCGGTTACAAACGCCGCACAGCCTTACTGGGCGGGAGTTCGGCGCAGTTCGGGGGTGCTCGGAACGGAACGCGGCGGATCAGGCGAAATGCGCGCAGATGACGACGTTCGAGTGACACCCCCCGACAGAAAAAAATCGTGGGCCGGGGCGCGATGGAGCGTCGAAATAGGGGGAGCAATGAGGGTGAGATGCTGACGGCGACAAGGGGGGCGAACTGGTTGTGCGCGGGATCGATCGACGCGGGGCGGCGCAACGCCGGACGACCGGACGAAATCTGGCGCGAATTCAGGTCGATTGCTCGTAAAAACGAGCATTACGCGGCGTGTGCTCGATTTGACAAGCAGGCGGCGGAGTGCCGCGGTGACGTTGAATCGACGGCGCGCGAAGGGGAAGCGGGAGAAACGACAACCGCGCGTCAGCGCGAAGCCAGCGCGCGCGTATCGGTGGCGCGGGTGTTGTCGCCGCCGTTGTCGGCCGTCTGCGTCGTGCTGTCGTTCCACACGACGCGGTCGTTGACCGCATACAGCCGGCAGGCGCCCGCGCCTTGCTTCGCGCAGTTGTCGAGCGCGAGCGCCATCGGATCGTCGCCGCCTTCGGCCCACGACCACGCGCCTTCCGACGACACCGCGAACGCGCGGCTCGGATGCTGGTTCAGGAAGCGGCGATAGCCTTCGCGGCCGGCTTCATCGACGTAAGGCACCGCGTTGACCGCGTCGATCGACGCATAGCCGGTAGCCTTCGGTTCGTGCGGGTTCGCGACCGCATAGCGCACCGCGGTCGGCAGGTTCAGTTCGGCGAGGAACGCGTGCACGGCCGGCCACCAGACGGGCACGCCGTCGCGATCGACGATCAGCCGGTGCGCATCGTCCTTGTAGCGGCCGAAATCGATGAACTGCGCCTGCGTGCCGTGCGACACGTACGCATCGTGCATCTGCGCGACGAGCGCGGGCGTCCACACCGAATCATTGTCGCCGTACAGCCACAGCGACCGCACGGCCGTGTGCGCACCGTATTGGTCGAACGCGTCGACGAGGTTGCGCTGCCAGCCGTCGCACAGGTCCTGGCGCAGCCCGCCGGAGAAGTTGATGATGCCGCGCACGCCCGCCGCGGCTTCGGTGCCGTAGGCGACCGACACGAGCCCGCCGTGCGACGTGCCGGCGACGACGATGCGCGACGCATCGACGTACGGCTGGCGCGCCATGTAGCGTACCGTCGCATCGACGTCCGCGGCCTGCGCGAGGCCGTTCTTGCCGACGTTGCAGCCTTCCTGCCGGTACGTGCCGTCTGAACCGGCGAAGCCCTGGCGATTCGGCGCGATCACCGCATAGCCGCGGCGCACGAATTCGCGCGCGAACGCGAGCGGCCGGCTGCGCGGCTGCTGATGGAGATCGCCGGTATTTTTGCCGTGGTTGAAGACGACGAGCGGGAACGGGCCGGGGCCGTTCGGCTTGAAGAGCGTCGCCTCGAGCGTGACGGCGCCCGACGCGTCGGCCGGAATGCGGAGGATCTGTTCGTTGAGGTCGGCGGCAACCTGCGGCAGGTTCGCGTCGGCGTAGTCGAAGTGCTCGGCGTGCGCGAGCGACCCGCTGGCGCCTGCACCCGTGTTGGCGCTCGGCAGCGTACCGGCCTGAGCGGCCGACAGCGCACAGGCCGCCATCCATCCCACCAATACCTTGCTGAACGCCATCCGTAAGCCCTGCCATGCAACATGACCAATTCGAGCCCATCGTAGCCCGACAAAATCAGGTTGTGCAATGCGGGAATAACCCGGCGTCTGACATGGCAACTATTTGTCAGCGTTCACTTACTTCGCCGTCGACATAGCGCCAGAATCCCTGCTCGTCGCGCTCGAAACGGCTCGTCTCGTGCAGCCGGTAGGCGCGGCCGCCGACCTTGTAGCGGGCCACGAATTCGACCTCCGCGTGCCGGTCGTCGAGTGGCGCGTGGCGTTTGACCGCGAGGCCCAGCCAGCGGGGCGCGTCCGGCGCGGTGGGGTCGGTGTCGAGATCGGGCGGGCAGGTGCGCGCGGCCCACGTCGCGCGCAGGTAATCGGTCGCGCCGAGGACGTACGCGCTGTACCGCGAACGCATCAATTCGAGTGCGGTTGGGACGGCTTCGCCGCCGTCGATGAAGCGGCCGCAGCAGGCTGCATAGCGCGGCGCCGGCGATTTAGCGGGCGCGGGAGACGCGCCGCCGCACGGGCACGCGTCAGGTCGGGTCAAAATCATGCGAAATGTGAATTAACAACGCTGAGTTGCCGGCCGGCGCACTCACCAGCTCAGCTCGACGCCGTCGTACTGGAAGAACCGGCCGTTCGCCTGGGACACGTCCGAAGCGGATTCGGCGATCACGCGACGCATGCCGGTCACGCTCGTTTCCGGATCGATCGCGGCCTGCGCGCCGCCCATGTCGGTGCGCACCCAGCCGGGATGCAGTGAAATGCACGCGGCATGGCGCGTCTGCAGCGACGCGATGCGCAGCGCGTCGTTCAGCGCGGCCTTGCTCGCGCGGTACAGCCAGCCGGTCGTGCCGGTCGCCTCGGCGATGCTGCCCATCCGGCTCGACACGACGGCCAGCACGCCGCGCGCGTCCTCGACGAGCGGCAGCAGGATCGGCAGCAACTGCATCGGCCCGCGCACGTTGGTATGCATCACCGCGTCGAAATCCTCGGCGGTGATCGTCTCGACGCCTTCGGTGCGCGGCCCGTACACGCCCGACACCAGCACGGCCGCATCGAGCCGTTCGCCGTCGAGCTTCCAGCCGAGCGCCGCGATCTGCTCGGGCCGCGCGATGTCGAGCGCATGCGGCTGCGCGCCGAGCGCGCGCAGCGCGTCGAGCGATGCCGCGTCGCGTGCGGTGGCGATCACGTTCCAGCCGTCGCGCCGGTATTGCCGGACGAATTCGCGGCCGAGGCCGCGCGATGCGCCGACGATCAATACGGTTTTCATGTCCGTCGCTCCTTGGATTGGCGCCGCCGTGGCAGTGCCGGTGTCAGATCCGTTCGATGCGTGCCGCGCCCGCGCGGCAGCCGCCGCCGGGCAGCTGGCGCGTCACCGCACGTTACTGCGCGTCGTCGCACGGCTTCAGCGTGGCGGCGACCGCCTGCGCGACGCCGTCGAGCTGCGCGGCGTCCGCCGCGACCATGTCGTTGTCGGGCGCATGTTGGCCGCGCGCGGTCAGCGCCGCCACGCAGCGCTTGTAGGTTGCGTCGAGCGCGTCGAAGTTCGACACGGACATCCCGAGGTTGCGCATCCGGCCGTCGTGCACGCCGTACACGAGCCCGTGCACGGTGAGCGACTGGCCGCGCGCCCACGCGTCGTTGACGATCGTCGTGCGGCACACGTTGACGACCTGTTCGATCGAATTCAGCTCGATCAGGCGACGGTAACGCGCTTCGCCGACCGGCCATTCGTCGAGCAGGGCCGCATGGCGCTCGCGCACGTCCTGCACGTGATGCAGCCAGTTGTCCGCGAGGCCGACGCGGCGGTTGTGCAACGCCGCGTTTACGCCCGAGCAGCCGTAGTGGCCGACGACCATGATGTGCTTCACGCGCAGGATGTCGACCGCGAACTGGATTACCGACAGGCAGTTCAGGTCGCTGTGCACGACCACGTTCGCGATGTTGCGGTGCACGAACACTTCGCCCGGCGGCAGGCCGATGATCTGGTTCGCCGGCACGCGCGAATCCGAGCAGCCGATCCACAGATATTCCGGCGCCTGCTGGTCGGCGAGCCGTGCGAAGAAATCGGGATCGTCGGCGAGCTGGCGCTTGACCCAGGCATCGTTGTTGTCGAACAGATGTGAAAGCGGATTGTCTTGGGTAGTCATCGGTGTGGATTCCGTTGGCGGAAATCAAGTCGATATCGGATCGGGTGTTACCGGCGTCAGGCGGCGCGCTGCGCGTCGCCTGCGCCGTCGTTCTCGCCCGTCGCGCCGAAGCGCGCGGGGTAGCGCACGCAAAAACGCAGGGTCGCGTCGTACGGATAAAAATCGGGCAATTCGCCCTGCATCAGCTTGTCCTTGCTCGCCTGCCACAGCGCGGGGTCGAAAAAGTCCGCGTGATGCTTCATGAAGACGCTGCGCACGCGCGGGTCGCCGAGCAGGAACGGCCCGTAGGTCTCCGGAAAGATGTCGTGCGGGCCGACGGTATACCACGGTTCGCCGGACAGCTCGTCTTCCTCGTTGCGCGGCGGCGGCACGCGCCGCACGTTGCAGTCGGTCAGGTATTCGATCTCGTCGTAGTCGTAGAACACGACGCGGCCGTGGCGCGTGACGCCGAAGTTCTTGTACAGCATGTCGCCGGGGAAGATGTTCGCCTTCATCAGTTCCTTCACCGCGTTGCCGTATTCCTTCACGCCGTGCTCGACGTCCGCGTCGCTGCCGTTCTGCAGGTACAGGTTCAGCGGCGTCATCCGGCGCTCGATGTACAGGTGCTTGATCACGAGCTTGTCGTCCTCGTATTCGAGCAGCGACGGCACTTCCTTCTCGAGTTCGCGCACGAGCGCGTGATCGAGCCGCGCGAGCGGCAGCGCGACGCTCGAATACTCGAGCGTGTCGGCCATCCGCCCGAGGCGGTCGTGGCGCTTCACGAGCTGGTACTTCTCCATGATCTGCGCGCGCGTCGTTTCCTTCGGCGGCGGGAAGTGGTCCTTGATGATCTTGAACACGTACGGGAACGACGGCAGCGTGAACACGAGCATCACGAGGCCCTTGATCCCGGGCGCGATGATGAAGCGGTCGCTCGAATGCGACAGATGGTGCAGCAGGTCGCGGTAGAACAGGTTCTTGCCCTGCTTCTGCAGCCCGACCGACGTGTAGATCTCGGCCTTCGGCTTGCCCGGCATGATCGTGCAGAGGAAATCCACGTACGCGGACGGCACGCCCATGTCGACGAGGAAGTACGAATGCGAGAAGCTGAAGATGATCTGCAGCAGGTCGCGGCGCAGCAGCACGGTGTCGAGCGCGAGCACGCCGGGGCGCACGTGGCGGATCGGCACCGCGAACGGCAGCACGCGGTCGGCGTTGATGATGCGGCCGACGATGTACGCGCTCTTGTTGCGGAAGAACAGCGACGACAGCACGTGGATCTGGAAATTCGGCGCTTCGTCGAAGTGGCCGAATTCGTCGTCGATCGCCTGCATCACGCAGCCGATGTCGCGCGTGAGATCCTCGAACGGCGGGTCGAGCTGGAAGTTCGTGACGATGCGCTCGAGCGTGACCGCGAGCCCGTCGGTGCCCGGATAGTACGCGCGGTAGGTCGGTTTCGCGGCCGGCTCGTCGTTCTCCAGATACTCGGTCGAGATCGCCGGGCGCACGAAGATGAAATCGTTGCTGAAATACGAGCGGTGCAGGATCTTGCAGCACACCGAATTGAAGAAGGTTTCCGCGCACTCGGGCTGGCGGTGCGACGTGAGCAGGCCGATGTAGTGCAGCTTGATCTGCTGCCACACTTCGTCGTCGATGTTCTCCGCGTCGTATTCGTCTTCCAGCACCTCGACGCATTCCTTCACGCGCTCGTCGTACGACGTGATCCGCTCGCGCGCGAGCCGCTGCAGCCCGTGCCAGTCGCCGCGCTCGAACAGCGTCTTCGCATCGACCGCCGCTTCGCGGAAGATCCGGTAATGGCGATCGAAGTATTCGAGCATCGTCTGCGCGACGTCGAAACCGATCTGCGACGACAGCAGTTTGGGGAAGTGATTCATCGCGTGCAGGCTCGTTCAAGGGGCTGTAAGCACCCGCCATTTTAGCGCCCAAGTCGGCGTTTCAATGACTTTCGGCGGGGCGCGTGAGCGGTCGCCAATCGGCGTGTTGCTCGCCGTTAGGGGCCGTTCGGTGCAACTTCGCGTAAAGATACGGGTACGGAACCGATTCTGACACGAACTTTTTTTGACGGGCCGCCGGGCGCCGGGCACGTCTTTCTCGCGACGGCGATAGAATCGACGCACCGCCCGCCGCGCGTGCCGCCGGCGCGCATTCGCACCGATAACGACGAGACGCCCCACCGATGAACGCCCTGGAACACCAACTCGATTACCCCTTCGCCGATAAGCTGCCCGCCGCGGGCGACACGTTCGAGGTCGCGCCCGGCGTGCGCTGGCTGCGCATGCCGCTGCCGTTCTCGCTCGATCACATCAATCTCTGGCTGCTGCGCGACGAGATCGACGGGCAGGCCGGCTGGACGGTGGTCGATTGCGGGATCGCGTCGGACGTGATCCGCACGCACTGGGAGCAGATCTTCGACACGCAGCTCGACGGCCTGCCCGTGCTGCGCGTGCTCGTCACGCACTGCCACCCCGATCACTTCGGCCTCGCGAACTGGCTGTGCGAAGGCGGTGACAAGGGCCGCTGGAACGTGCGGCTGTGGATGACGCTCGGCGAAT
>NZ_BCPP01000131.1:0-10401 GCF_016586125.1 Burkholderia sp. E168m23 | reverse complement strand
GGATTGGCTTGCCGACTCCTCTGATGCTTTTACTAGACGTGCCAGGTATTCTTCTCCGGCACCCGCCTCAAAGGAAGCATCAATCGCATGTGCAATTTCTTCCGTACGTCGGTATAGCGAGGCAAGGAGAAATTTTTCGAAGAGCGTGGTTAGCATTGCCGCGGCGATTGCCGAGGCAGACACAAGAAACGCCTCACCCACCGAATGCATAAGTGATTCAAGACTACCGCGCACGGTTGCAGCGTTCTCGCTTACCTGAAACGCGTGAAGGCCTTCTATGAGTCCGCTGAACGTCCCGATAATGCCGATACCAGTGAAAATACCGGGGACGTGCTTAAAAAACTCGGTGCGCAAGCGGCTGTCGACAACAACCTGACTGTTGAAGTACACCTCGGCCGGCGCGGTGGCCCGTACGGCGCGCACGACCATTTGTCCATCCCGCTCTTCCCGCTGGACGTGCAATGATTCGGCATACTCGTTCCATAGATGGGCGAGCCGACGGTCGCTCGCGAATACCGCTTCAAACTGCGACGAGAAGTCTCCGCTTTCGAAGTTTCCGATGCGTCGCTGGATAGCGCGCAGCCGAAGCAGGTGACTTATCGCTGGACCGAAGAAAAACACAACGACAATAACGACAAGGACGGCCAAAAACGCGCCCGTGATAAGTGCAGGCATCGGCACGCCGGCAAGTAATGACTGGATGTTCAACTTCGGTCTCCCCGGCAAAGGGTTTGTTTTCTTATGGCAGCCCAGGCGTGCCCGAAACGCACCGCTGGCAACCCACTGACGCGCCCCTCGTCAGGCACCGACAGGCCGCCGCGTCCATGCGGCTAATATTACGGCATATTCCTCGCGAGGATTAATGGGGAAAGACTCGAACTCGAAGATTCGAGCGTGTTAATGACTGGATTACTACCGCAGGACCTGTTCGACCCGCACAAGTACCTAGCCGCGACCGTGGCGATGGACCTGCCCGGACGTCGCAGTACACTCCGTAGAGCAGGCGAGCAAGGTTCAACACGAGGAGGAGGCGTTGGCGGCTTGAGCATGTCTCGCCGACCAACGTCCGACTGTCGATGCCGTGCCTCAAAGGTTCTTCCTCGGGCTGCGGAAGCACGTCTCCAATTCCGACGGGACGGTCGGGGGCGATGAGCAGAACGTCGCCGACGCCAGGCCGCAGGACTGAGAATTCCTCGGCGTCTGTCCGAGACAACGGCCAATTCACCCTAAATCTAAGCCGCAATTCGCGGCCAATCGCGATTTCTTCTATGCGCTCCTCACTCGCATACCGGACTTTTACGCAGCGACACATCCTCCGAACACGCACGTGCTAATGCGACCTTGATGTCACTCGAATTCGTGGGCGTCCAATAGTCGTCGATAACGATATATGTGTTCGCAAAACGAAGCTTCATGAGCGTTAATCCTTCCGCCACCTTTGCAGTCCATCCGAGCAAAACGTTTGTCGGCTCGGTTTGATATCTGACGTCGACGAGGCTAGCTTCTGGTTTGAGCTTATTCCAATCGACAAGCGGCGGGACCCGAAATGTAATGCGTTGCTTGGGGCGTAGAATCTGCCCGTCCATATCGCGAAAGTCCGCCGCAGGAACCATCGACGTGTTGCCGTACGGCAGCTCAGCACCATGGCTTGTTTCGTGAAGGTACGTTTCGGAGGTCGTAATGAAGAGCGCTTGTGAGCCGAGCTTCGGCATAATGCGCAAGCTCTCAATCCTTTGAGAAATCGAGCTGTCGTTTTCGACCGTAAATTCGTAGCCGGACGAAAGTGATTTCGAGAAGGAGACGATTACTTGACCTTGCAGAAAGTGCACTGCTGCCATCGCTGCCGCAGTCAGTGCGCTCATGCTGACAATTGCTTTCGCTCGCTTGTAGAGAAATTTTATTACGGAGGTCGCGCGGTCCATGCCGGTCGATGGAACCGTATTTGGGGCGGCCGTCGGTTGCGATGATGCGTATCCTCGACGGCGTTGGCCAGCGCCGGAGCGCATCTTTCGAGATTTTTTCATGCGGACCTTCATTGAAGAGTCGGTCTGCGCTGATTTGCGCTAGGTCGCCCAATGTTTCTTGATGGGTGGAAGGTGTGTGCCTCTACCACCCCATCGCAGTAGCCGCGAGTGAACAAGTTGCGGTAAGAATCATCGTGGCTTCACGTCGGCTGTAGACTTCCGGCTGCCCGTTGGAGTCCACGTGATGCGCGAGATGGCTGTAATGCCGGACAGAATCAAAGATGGCCAGTGCTCGCTGAAGTTTTGACTGGTCGCGAATGCGAGCCGGTTTCCTGTCGCGAGCCACGATGACCGAATCTCGCGCGTCGATTTGGGTAGAAAGGCTATCCAACACCTGACGGCAGGTGCTAACGACTGTGTCGTACTCACCCGCCACGAGGTGGCGTCGAGCGGCACGCAACAACTGGGTAACTGCCGTAAACGACCCGCACGAGTCGACGGGAATTTCAACACTGACGACGAACGCGTCCGCGAATCCAAGGTCCCCTATAAGTTCAATCCATTCACTGAGGTTGAGTGGGTACCGCAGCACTTCTTCAACGGGATGCGCGTCTAGTGACGAATGCGCCATCCCCTTGAGGGCGACTTGAAACGTTACTCCACCAGTCCCTCGAAGTTCATCGAGCGCGACGAGCTGGCTTTCGTTGAGGTCGACCAGAAGCAAGGCAGCAGTTTTTCCAGCATGCGGGAAGCGACGTAGGACAATCGGCACCTCGAATCTGCCGCTCGCAAGATAGCGGGTGCCGTCCGACGACGAGATAACACTCACCATCGCGCTGAGTGTATCGATGCGCATTGCTGTGTCGTCGCTGGGTGTGCTGTTGACCACGTGAAATAGCACGCTGAACTTCAGTGTACAGACGCCTAATCCCTTCGCACCAGATAGGCCAGCGATGTGTGGGTCCGCGATAATGTGTGAATGAACATTTAGGCTCATGGGTTCGATTCGAGCAATTGAAATCTAGGGTTACCAGCTACGCTGGCGAACTGCAGCACACGGAATCGCTTGGACCAGTCGGGCCGCCCGTACACCTTAGTAACGATGTGTGTCACCGACCTACTTGATTCTCCTATGTGGCTTGAGTGAATCGCGACGCGCCCAAACACCATATCACAGTGAAGCCTGTATCGAGGTTCACCAACGAGTCTTCTCGGAACGAAGTTCCTACGCCCACGTTGCCAGCCAATTCTCGCTTGTGGCGGCACTCCGACACACCTATGCGCGATGCTAAAGTATCAAGAGAATTGGTCGTTAACTGACCAGCAGGTAACCATAACGTATGCGAAGAAAGGGACAAATGAAAAACGAGTTTATTTGGTGGGAGAAGACCGTCGAGTATGCGTTCGTTCTCGAAACAGCAAGCAAGCTCGACTTTGCTGCCCCGCTTTCTGGCGTTCACGAACGTGCCGGTGACGGCATCTTCGCAAGTGATTCGAAGCTTGTTCTGATTGAATTCAAGCGTGACGAAACTCAACTGAATTCGGAGCGCGATAAGTTTGTCGACTTCGAGCGTGCCGCGGAGACTCTTGGCCCGCGAGGCGGCCATCATTTCATCGTCTTCGGCCGTCAGGTAGTTGAAAATGGTAATGCGAAGCCACATCTGAGTCTTGCTGTGGAAAGGTTTTTCTCTGGGCCTTCACCTAAAGACATGGACGCTATGTTCGAGGCGGGTCTGCCGACGGATAGTTTCAATGTCTATCTGAATGAACTCATCAATTGGAAAAATAAAGACGGCAGAAGCAGTGGTGCAATCGGCGCATCCAATTACGCCTCAGTGTTCGGAATTTCTGCGTCTCAAGGGGTGAAGACCGTAGCTTTGCAGGACTATCTGGTGCGCGAAATGAACTACGTGCATAAGATGGATGAACCACAATCGACACATGTGTTCTCGCCACCAGGGCCTTGAAGTAAGAGTACGGAATTTTCGGGTGCAGAGTTTTGATGCGGAAAGCAGCGTCGTCATTGTGGGTGCAGAAGTCGACGAGATGGCGCTCATCTCGCAGCGCGTCGCACGCAATGTGGACGGTCATTAAGTCAGGCTTCGACTAGGCGACCGCACCGACTTGCTGCTGGTCGAGAGAAATGGTTGCAATGATGGACTCGAATTCCACCATCAAGTCCGGATGGCGCTGGGCAACGTATTGCCGAGCAGGCTCGTTTTCGAGGAGCTTGGCCAGATATCCCTTTGCGAGCACCAAATTCAACACGTCCTGGCCGTATGTCTGTTCCACGAGCTTGTACTGTGCCTGCAGATTGCTCATCTCCCGCTCCATTCTGGCCATCTGCTCCGGGCTAACGCCGTTGAGTTTACGTGGCTTCTTTTCACCCACAAGACGCGCCGCAGGTGTTGCCACCAACAATGCCTCTGCGTAGGCGACTGACACGTTGTTCGCAGCCACCATCAGTTCAACACATTCGACCTGCCGCGTCGGTTTCATTTTGCGAAGCGCGCGGACAAGCTCTGGTGAGAATTGCCGGTCTCCCAGAAGCTCAGCCGCTTCCGGGCAAATGCCGTCGAGCAATGACATCTTCTTCACTATCTGCGACACATTGACGGAAAGAGCTTTCGCCAATCGTTCGGGTGATACACCTCGGTCAACCACACGCCGTATCATGTGATGCTCCTGCACGGTGGATAGGCGATTAACACGATTGTTATAGGTGTAGCTCTCGTCGTCGGTCGCGACAAGACAAGCAACCTGCTCGTGGCCCAACTCCTGGATTGCAAGCAAACGTAGATGCCCGTCTAGCAGGACGTGCTGCCCCGACGATTGGTTCACCGGCGTTACCGAGAGCGGTTCAATAAGGCCCACCTCCTCAATGGAGGCTTTTATCTGCTTGAATTTTCGCGATTCAACCACGAGTGTCGGTACTCTGCGCGAAGGCAAGATGCCGGTGACCGGCAGCGACAATGGCTCGGGGATGAACCCAAGAATTACGCCTGTCATGTGGCACTCCCGCTTGGCCAGACGCGTTCGGCAAGATACTTCGGCAGACTTGCCAGTCCCTCCGCGCGCAACAGGTTAACGAAGTTCTCGTCGGCAAACAGTTGCCGCAATGCGCCGACCACAAATAGCAACCGCTGCTGCGCGAACTCCGCTTTTCTCACCATCGACTTCTGACGCTCGACCTCGCGTTCATATGTCCGCACGAGGCTCGACGTCGTGACGGCGGCGGACTTGCTCGACATATTGTGCGCGGTGCTCTTCCCGAGTGCTTTTCTGCGCTCGATGACGCGGCGAGCACTCATCAGTTGCTTGCCCCGCAATTTTCCCGACTCATAGGCCTCTTGGAGCGCGGCCTGTATTTCAGCGTCGTCGTCGCCGGCACCAACAATCATGAGAGCCGCATTGAGGGGAACGAGGCCTTTCTCCACTGCAACGACAAGTCGCTCTTCTCCCTGGTGCAATAGCGTGAGGATGCCGTGAACGTAGGTCGATGTAAGACCCGTTTTTTCGGCAATGACTTTCGGCGCATAACCCTGCTCCTGCAGTAGCCGAATGCCGGCAAGCCGCTCGATGGGCCGACATTGTCTGCGCGCGATGTTTTCCGTCAGACTCATTACGTACGCATCCTCGTCGCTCACATGCACCACGAGTGCAGGAATAGTCGCTTCCCCTAGCGTGCGAAATGCCTTCAATCGCCCCTCGCCACATACAAGCAGGTATTTTTCTATGCCCCCAGCCGTCACTCGCGGAGTGACCAGGATAGGTTTCTTCAGGCCGATGGTCTTGATATTGTCGACGATTTCGTTGAAGACCCGACCATTGCGCTCTCTCGGATTAATGACTTCAATCTGAGAGACCGGAATCATCCGAATTTCTCCAGGCTGCTGTCGCGAGTTCACGCTACTCTCCTGAGACGAGCGCGCTCGGCCATCCCATACAAGTAGTCCAGCGTGTCAAAGCGATAGCTCTCGAACTCGATTGGATTTTGGTCGGCGAGATGAATGCGCGGCTGCACAAAATCGAGACGCGGCAACAGGTAGTAGTCGAGCGTCGATGCGTTCGCCTGGTCGAGCCGAACCGCAACGGTGATGTCCGGCAGAAGACTCGTATCGAAACGCACCTTCCAATGATTTCGGCCATTGCCATGCGCCTGGCACCGTGCGAGCACAATACAGGCTGTGAACTCGTCATTCACTGTCAGTAGGTCGGTTGCGGTGTCGCGTATCATCGTGCCGCCCAAATCGGCTATTTTCTTCTCCGTCTGCGCGACAATTTCTGGATGCAATTGTCGCAAGAAGCGATTGGTCTCAATGTAACGATAGTCTCGACCAGGAGTGAAACCGACAGTCTGATAGGCACGGATTAAACTGCCAAAGCGATAAACATAGACCGACGTAGAAGGCATGCCGTCTGTTTCGTCAATCACCACGCCAGACAGGAATCCGCGGGCACGGTACAGGTTACGCAATCGCTCAATTAACTCCTCATTTGAGTAGTGACGCGCTCTCGCTCTCATGATGCCCTGAGCGGTATAGAACGTCTCGCTCGGAACGAGTGCCTGAAATGCTCCCTCCTTTCTAATCCACATGTCGGGGGTGTTCATCACGCGCATCTTTTTCAGCTTGAATGACACCCGGTTATATACGTTATTGCCAATGTATTTTTCGTTGGTCAATACCTCCCGTACCGTCGCCCGCGTCCACTCACGGCCAAGGTCAGTGCGCACATTCATGCCGTTAAGGCGAGCTGCAATCTCGTATTCGTCGAGCGATTCGTCGATAAACCAGTTATAGATTAAATTGACGATTCGCACCTCGCTTTCTGGCCCCGGCATCAGGACAACCCTGTCCGTCTGTAGGCTTTTATGTTCGCCTCGATGCAGCTCCGCTTTCATGAGACCGTGCTCGTCGACCAATACTCGGCGCAACCCATAGCCTGCTGGGCCTCCTTGTCGAAAACCCATTTCAATCAAACGACACTGGCCGGCAAACACCTTTGCAGACAGTTCTCGGCTGTACTCGCCGGCCATTGCGCGCTTCACCCCCTTCACAATGGTCGAGACTGGCGACCCGTCGTTCTCGAACTGCTCGGCGCAGTACGCAACCTGAATTCCTGCACGGCGGCAAATGTATTCGTAGTACGCGCTCTCGTCGGCATCCTGGAATCTGCCCCAACGACTCACGTCATAGACGAGGATGATGCAAAAATCAGCCTTTCCATTCGTCACATCAGAAATGAGATTCTGAAGTGCTTGGCGACCGTCGATTCGAAGACCGCTTTTCCCTTCATCGGCATATGTGCGCACGATGTCGAATCCGCGACGGGTTGCGTAGTCTCGAATCCGGTCGCGCTGATTCTCAGTCGAATACTGCTGGTGTTCCGTGGACATGCGGACGTACTCGGCTGCCCGTCCTGCCAGCGAGCTGGCTACGCTTGGTGCACCTGCGCTGTTGAATGACATTCTCCGCTCCACAACTCAGACACTGGCACGCAGCAGGCACCATGCGCAGGGAGAAGCCCGAATGCGGACGCCGCGTCCTCAAGTCGGGGCGTGGCGCTCTAAAGCGAACGGTGACAAGGCAAAGGTAGCAGGCCGGACGCCTACGCGTAACACGTCATCTCTTTGCAATCAGACCGGCGGCGCCGCCGGCGCAGACAACACGGTTATATGGACGGTCCACGCGTCCATCTTTGCAACGTTGGCGTCATCCGCATGGCACAGGACGTAGAAGCCCGAGCCTAGGGACTGCGGACGCCCTGACACGTCCATCTTTGCAATCGCCCTGAAATTCCGCCGTTCGTTGCGCGTCTGCTGCATGCTGCTATTGCGCTCGCGATACGCCGAATGCGAGGCTCGATATTCGCGCCAGTAGCCCGAGTGCCCCGCGCACCACCTGGCCTGCGCCCGTGCCTGGTTGTCGCGATAGTCGCTATCGATACGGAGCCGGTGGTTCTGCCAGTCACGTCGTCGAGCTCGCTGGCAAGATTCCGATGAGCAATAGCGCTGACGGGGAACGTGCGGCAGCGGCACGAACGCGGTGCCACAGGCGAGACAGAGGCGTGGGGATTTCATGAGTGCCCTCCAGGCCAGGTTGCGACGAGCGGACGCCGGCGCCTCGACCAGCCACCGACGGCACTGGCGCGGGACGAGATAGAGAGGGGCTTATTCAGTAGCTGCTTCGTTAATCGGCCAGCGCGATTTGCTTGGCGTGTTTGTAGGCCGGGTCTCCGAAACTTGGACATTTCTTGACCGCCGGCGTGCAAGGAGAGGGTTCGTCCACCAGCACAAATCGCTTAAATTGCCTTGCCGGACGCGCAGTTTTTTGCGGTAGCTTGTACAAAGCTGAGAGAGCGATGCTGGTGGGATAGGACCCGTCCTGTCACAAGCCCAGGCTCGAATCCGAGGTGGTCTGGACGGTTCGTCTCGACTTATGCGTCCATTTTCTCGCCTTATGGGTCCACCCTCAGCTGGAAGCCCTTATCCCGTAAGGCGCATTTTCTCGGGTTATGAGTCTGTCTACAGCGTTGCAGCCGTAGGGCGCCAGAGTATGTGCGACTGGCGCCACAGTTGTGCGACTGGGTGACAGAGTTGGCGCGACTGGCCTACGTCTCGAGATTGAGGCAAGCGCGTGAGCTTGCCTTTCTTCATCTCGGTTGGCAGCCAAGACCTGTCTTGGCCTTGGCGATGCGCATCATGGCAGCATAGGCAGTCCCAGCTCCTTGAGGAATGCGTTGTGGCGCTCGGTGGCCAGTTTGATTTGCTTATCCAACGAAACCAGTTCCGCATGCACTGCCGCGAGATCGATCTGCTCCTCGGCTTCCGCCGTGCTCACGTAGCGCGAGATATTCAGATTGAAATCGTTCTTCTCGATTTCCTCCATGCCCACGCGCCGCGAATAGCGAACCTCCTCCTTTCGGAACCGGTAGCCTCAAGGCTTTGACAGCGATCGGCCATCCACCCCACCGAATCAACACGCGATAAAGCGCAGCCGCAAAGTACGCAAGGAACATCGCAAAGGAAAGCTGTCTCTCGACTGCGACGCCGTTCACTATTGCGATCTGGCTCAAGACTCGGCGCCGAAATGAAGCTCTCTGTGACAATTTGGGCACAACGCGATCGCATTTTCGACCGTATCCTCACCGTCGTCTGCAAGGCGTTGCTTGTGGTGCACCTCAAGGTATGGTGTGCGATCCTTTTTCCGGAGAAACGGAGCACGCAATTTGCAACGCTCACAAGCGCCATTCGCTCGAAGCAAAACTTCCGCAACAACGTCAGCGCTTCGAACGTAGATCTCCGTGACGGCCTTGATCTTTGCGGGCTTTTTGTTGGCCCGTGAGAGTCGCTTCCGGCGTGACGTCGATGTGTCTGCAAGCGCTCGATCCACGTCTTCGTCGAAAGCTGCTCGGCGTGCCTGAAGAGTCTGGAAAACCGCGACCGGCCCCTCATGTTGTGCGAGTTCGAACGTACCGCGCTCTACCCGTATGAACTTCGCCTCGCGTTTCGACGGATCGAAATCGACGCACTGAGGACAATGGTCCTCCACCTTGCGACGCACTGTCGCCTGAAACGTCGCCATGTCTTGATAGTTGTCTGGCAACTCCCCTGACGAGAATTCGACCAGCAGCGCTTCATAGATCTTCTTGTACGGCGCTCTTCCACCCAGTTTTCGCACCACATTCTCAATGTCGCCAACTTTCACGCTGTACTGCGGCATTTACTCAATCCCCGTATTCAGAGTATTTTTGTGATTTTCCGTACACCTTAGCCGGCGGATATTTCTTTTTATTGATTTCAATTTTTTCCAGCGCCGCCTTGTGGAGATCAATCTCTAACCTGTCAGCTAGCAGCACTAGGTACGTCAGAACGTCGGCCATCTCGTGACGGATCGCTATCAGCTGGTCAGCGGAAAGCTCTGCTTTCTCTCCGGAATCAAGCCATTGAAACGGCTCCAGCAGCTCGCTAGCTTCGACGCTCAACGCCGCAGCCAAATTCTTGGGCGTATGGAACCTCTGCCAACCGCGCTCCGCTGTAAACTGACGGAGTACATCGCGAAGCTCTTCCAATTCCATTTTTTTCTCCGCTGCGCCTGCATACGAAGTTCCAATAGAAAGATCCCAGGTCGCCAGGGAATTAGCACCTTCAGCCTATGGAAACAGCAGGATCGTTATAGGAGTTTGGAAAATATCACAATTTCGAGATAAGAGCCCTCTCACTCACCCTAACTCCTCACCAGTGCCCCACGTCGTCTGATACCCCACCGGAAAGCATCGCCGGCCGTTCAGCGACATCACGACCAACAACGCATTGAGCACGAGTGGGGCCCATGCCAGATGTCCCGCACATATTTCCGGCACCTCAAATGCAAAAACCCCCGCCTGGTCGGGCGGGGGTTTCTGGCTTGAGGGAGCCTGACGATTACCTACTTTC
>NZ_BCPP01000130.1:0-10562 GCF_016586125.1 Burkholderia sp. E168m23 | reverse complement strand
AGGCCGACGTGCTGCGCCGGCGGTTCGGCCTCGGCGGCGCCGAGCCCGACACCTACGACGCGATCGCGCAGGATGCGGGGATGTCGCGCGAGCGTGTCCGGCAGATCGAGAAACGGGCGCTCGCCGCGCTGCGTACGGCCGCCGAAGCCGAGAACGCACAGTCGTTTCTCGACGCGTAAGCGCATCGCGCAACGCGCACGGTCGTGCCGCGTTCCGGCACGACCGTGCGCCGCGCGCCTGTGTTACGTTTGCCATTGACGCGCATCAAGTTTTCTTCATCGCGCGTCGCGACAATGGTTGACAGCCGACCGGCGCATCGTTCGCCGCGTCCATTCCGTTTGTGCTTTCCGGGTCCCTTGCCATGCAGTCGACCGTCAGCCAGACGTACGAGGAAAACCGGCCTGTCGCGGCCTGCCTGCGCGAGGCCGCGCAGTGGCTCGTCGACCAGGGCGCGAACCCGTACCGGGTGGCCGCGTACCGCGCCGCAGCCGATACGGTCGACGCGCTCGACCGCGACATCCGCGGCGTGTTCGACACCGGCGGCGTCGAGGCGCTCGGCGCGCTGCCCGACATCGGCGCGGGCGTCGCGCAGGCGATCGCCGAGCTGCTGGTGACGGGCCGCTGGCGCCAGCTCGACCGCTTGCGCGGTGACGCGGAACGCGCGTCGGCGTTCGAAGCGGTGCCGGGCATCGGCCACGCGCTCGCGCTGCGCATTCATGACGCGCTGCACATCGACACGCTGGAGGAGCTCGAACGCGCGGCGCGCAACGGCCAGCTCGAAACGATCGCGGGCGTCGGCCCGCGGCGCGCGGTCGGCATCCGCGCCGCGCTCGACGACGTGCTGAGCCGCCGCCGGCGCTGGCAAGGCCACATGCAAAGCGCCGGCCCCGGCACGGAACCGCCCGTCGAACTGCTGCTGTACATCGATCGCCAGTACCGCAACAAGGCGGCCGCGGGCGTGCTGCCGACGCTCGCGCACCGACGCCTGAACGCGGACGGTTACGTGCCGCCGCCGGTGATGCACATGACCAAGGGCGGCTGGCATTTCACGGCGCTGAGCCAGCACGCGGCCATGCGCACGCCGGAAGCCGATCGACCGACCGACTGGGTCTCGCTCTACTTCTACGACGCCGTGCAGTGCGAGCACCAGCGCACCGTCTTCACCGAAACGTACGGCGCGCTCGTCGGCAAGCGGATCGTGCGCGGGCGCGAGATGGAATGCCGCGTGTATTACGCGGGGTGAGTCCGGCGTAGGCGGCTTCGCTTAAATCGAAAGCCCCACTGACGGCTTCGCCTTTTCTCGACCCGGCACGTCAAGCCGATGGCGTCGCCACGTCGCCGCCTTCCTGCCGACCCGCTACCGCACCGCCCGCTTCGCGCCGGCCCGCCGGCTACGCACCTTCCCCCTTCGCCCGGCGCGCCGGATGACGATGTGCGGCAATGCGCAGCAGTTTCTGGAACGACGGACATTCGAGATGGTTCGCGGCCGGGCACACGGCCGCATGCCGCAGCGCATCGCGCACGGCGCCGAGACGGCGGATCGTGCGGTCGAGCTCGTCGGCCTTGCCGTCGAGTTTCGCGCGATCGATCGCGGGTCGCCCCTCCGCGCCGACCATCGCGAGGATGTCGTCGAGCGAGAAACCGGCCTCGCGGCCGAGCGCGATCAACGCCAGGCGCTCCAGCACCGCCTCGTCGTATTGCCGCCGCAGCCCATGCCGGCCAATCGGAACGATCAGCCCTTTTTCCTCGTAGTAACGCAGCGTCGATGCGGGCAGCCCCGTGCGCCGCGCAACGTCCGCAATGTCCAGTCGGCTCATGCTTGACCTCAAGTGAACTTGAAGTTGCAAGATAGTCGCTCGACTCCATGAAGACAAGCCCGGACCGCCATGAAACCGTTGAACCCGCGTCGTATTCCGTCGTGCCGCATCGCCATCGCCGTCCGTAGCGGAGGTGTGCGATGAGCCCATCCGACATCCTGCTCAAATTGCTGTTGATCGGCGCGGGCGCCACGCTGTTGATGGACCTATGGACGCTGTTCCGGCGGCAAGCGTTCGGGATTCCGTCGCTCGACTACGCACTGGTCGGCCGCTGGCTCGGCCACATGATGCACGGCCGGTTCCGGCATGCGTCGATCGTCGCCGCCGCACCCGTGCCCGGCGAACGCGCGCTCGGCTGGGTCGCGCATTACGCGATCGGCATCGCGTTCGCGGCACTACCCGTGCTGATCGCCGGCCCGGCATGGATCGATGCGCCGACGCCGCTTCCCGCACTCGTCGCCGGGCTCGCGAGCGTGGTCGCGCCGTTCTTCGTGATGCAGCCGGCGTTCGGCTTCGGCATCGCGGCGTCGCGCACGCCGCAGCCGGGTGTCGCGCGCCGGCGCAGCCTCGTCACGCATCTGTCGTACGGGGTGGGACTCTATCTTGCGGCGTACATGCTGGCGGCGCTGTCGCGTTAAGCAGCGCACCGGCATCCCCTCGGCCTCCTTCACCGTCCCCGTACACGCGGCCGGGATTCACCACGCATTCCCGTTGCCCGGTGCGCCCGGCCGGACACCCGCGTCACTCGCCGCCGCAGTCGATCAGGTTGCGGCGCACCCGCCCGAGCAGCCGCACCAGCGTATCGCGCTCGTCGGGCGTGAAGCCGCGCAGCCCGTCGTCGGCGACGGTATCGCCCACCTCCAGCATCTGCGGAAAGATCTCGCGCGACTTGTCGGTCAGCCGGATCACGAACGCGCGGCGGTCGTCGTCGTTCGCGATGCGTTCGATCCAGCCATAGCTTTCCATCCGGTCGAGCAGCCGCGTGAGCGAGATCGGCGTGATCTCGAGCCATTCGGCGAGCCGCGCCTGGTTCATCTCGCCCTTCCACGTGAGGTACGCGAGCACGCGGCTTTGCGCCCGCGTCAGCCCGATGCGCTTCGCGCGCCGGTCGAACAGGCGTCCGTTCAGACGGGCCACGTCGGCGATCAGGTAACCGATCCGGTTCTCGTAGGTCTTGTCCATGCGGCGATTATAGGGTCAAGCCGGAACCGGCCCGTGGCTCGCGACCCAGCGATAAGCGGCTATATAATAAGCATGCTTATAATTTACGCCATACCGGATCGCTGACCACGGCGGCCGCCCCACGGAGACACCGCTTGAACCCCGCCGCCGACGCCGCCGATACCCCCTCCTCGCCCGCCCTGAACCGGCCGATGCTGACCCTGTCGATCATGCTCGCCACGCTGATCCAGACCCTCGACAGCACCATCGCGAACGTCGCGCTGCCGCACATGCAGGGCACGCTGTCCGCGTCGCAGGACGAAATCACGTGGGTGCTGACCTCCTACATCGTCGCGGCGGCGATCGCGACGCCGCTCACCGGCTGGCTGTCCGACCGGCTCAGCGTGAAGCGGCTGCTGATCGTATCGATTGCGGGCTTCACGGTGGCGTCGGCGCTGTGCGGGCTGTCGGAGACGCTCGTGCAGATCGTCGGCGCGCGGCTGCTGCAGGGTGTGTTCGGCGCCGCACTGGTGCCGCTGTCGCAATCGATCCTGCTCGACATCAATCCGCGCGAGAAACAGGGCCAGGCAATGGCGATCTGGGGAATGGGCGTGATGGTCGGCCCCATTCTCGGCCCGACGCTCGGCGGCTGGCTCACCGACAGCTACAACTGGCGCTGGGTGTTCTTCATCAACGTGCCGATCGGCGCGTTCGCGCTCGCCGGCGTGATGACCTTCCTGCCGGCACGCGCGCCGCGTCCGCACGTGAAATTCGACGCGTTCGGCTTCGCGACGCTCGCGCTCGCGATCGGCGCGTTCCAGGCGATGCTCGATCGCGGCGAGCAGCTCGACTGGTTCGGTTCGTACGAGATCCGCATCGAGGCGCTCGTCGCGGCCCTGAGCTTCGCGTTCTTCCTCGCACACACGGCGACCGTCGGCAAGGCGTCGTTCTTCAAGTCGGAATTGCTGCGCGATCCGAATTTCGCGACGGGCACGCTGTTCATCTTCGTGGTCGGCGCGGTGCTGTATGCCACTCGCGCGCTGCTGCCGCCGATGCTGCAGAACCTGATGGGCTATCCGGTCGCGACGACGGGCCTCGTCACCGCGCCGAGCGGCGCCGGCACGATGATCGCGATGCTGTTCGTCGGGAGGCTGCTGAAATACGTGGATGCGCGGATGCTGCTGCTCGCCGGGCTGGCGATTTCCGCGCTCGCGCTGTGGCAGATGATGCAGTACACGATCGTGCTGTCCGAAGCGGACATCGTATGGCCCGGCGTGATCCAGGGCTTCGGCCTCGGGCTCGTGTTCGTGCCGCTGAGCGCGCTGTCGTTCTCGACGCTGCCGCCCGAGCTGCGCGCGGACGGCACGGCCACCTACAGCCTGATGCGCAACATCGGCAGCAGTATCGGCATCTCGATCGTGCAGACGCTGATGACGCGCAACACGCAGGTCGCGCATGCCGACCTCGCGACCCACATCACGCCGTTCGACCCGGCCGTGCAGGCGCTGGCCGGCAGCCGTGTCGACCTCGCGCTGCTCGACCGCACGATCAACCAGCAGGCCGCGATGATCGCGTACCTGAACGATTTCAAGCTGATGTTCGTCGCGACGCTGCTGATGATCCCGCTGTTGCTGCTGATCCGCCCGCCGCAGAAAACGGCGAGTGTCGACGTCGCGCATGCGGCGCTGGATTGACGGGCGCGCATGCGCCCGTCCGAGGCCGCGTCAGGCCTTCATCGTCCCGGTGCGCACGTAGCGTTCGTGCCACGACAGCGCCTCGGCGAGCAGGTGCGGCGTGTGCTTGCCGAAGCTGTCGCGCGACGCCCGCTCGAAGTAGTCCTCGAGCATCGGGCGATAGTCCGGGTGCGCGCAGGTCGCGATGATCTTGCGCGCGCGCTGCTTCGGCGACAGGCCGCGCAGGTCGGCCAGCCCCTGCTCGGTGACGACCACCGCGACATCGTGCTCGGTATGGTCGACGTGGCTCGCCATCGGCACGATCCGCGAGATCGCCCCGCCCTTCGCGGTGCTCGCCGACATGAAGCACGACAGGTAGCCGTTGCGCGCGAAGTCGCCCGAGCCGCCGATGCCGTTCTGGATCTTCGTGCCCATCACGTGCGTCGAGTTCACGTTGCCGTAGATGTCGGCTTCGATCATCCCGTTCATCGCGATGCAGCCGAGCCGGCGCACGAGCTCCGGATGGTTGCTGATCTCCTGCGGGCGCAGCACGATCTTCTCGCGGAACGTCGCGATTTCGTCGGCGAAACGCTGCACGGCGGCCGGGCTCAGCGACAGCGCGGTGGCCGACGCGAAGCTCAGCGTGCCGTCGTCGAGCAGGTCGAGCATGCCGTCCTGGATCACCTCGGTGTAGGCCGTCAGGTTCGAGAAGCCGGCCGAGCTGAGCTCCGCGAGCACCGCGTTCGTGATGTTGCCGACGCCCGACTGCAGCGGCAGCAGGTTTTCCGGCAGGCGGCCGCGCTTCACTTCGTGGCGCAGGAAATCGATCAGTTGCAGCGCGATCTGCTTGGACGTCGCATCCGGCGCGGAGAATGCATTGCTGCGATCGGGCGCGTCGGTCTCGACGATCGCGACGATCTTGTCGGCAGGACAGCGCAGGTACGGCTCGCCGATCCGGTCGTCGCTCTTCGTCAGCGGAATCGGCTTGCGGTGCGGCGGCAGCGCGGTGCCGTAATAGATGTCGTGCATCCCGTCGAGGCCGAGCGGCTGGCGCGCATTCACTTCGAGGATCACGTGCTTCGCGCGCTCCAGCCAGGTCTTGTTGTTGCCGATCGACGCGGACGGGATCAGCAGGCCGTCCTCGCGGATGCCCGCGACCTCGACGATCGCGACGTCGAGGTCGCCGTACAGCCCGAACCACGCGTATTGCGCGACGTGGCTCAGGTGGACGTCCTGGTAATCGACTTCGCCGCCGTTGATCTTGTCGCGCAACGTCGGGTCGGACTGGTACGGCAAGCGCATCGAGATGCCGTTGGTGCGGGCGAGCGCGCCGTCGAGTTCCGGTGCGGTCGACGCGCCCGTCAGTACGTTGATCCGGAAGTCCTCGCCGCGCGCGTGCGCCGCGTCGATATGGGCGGCCAGCGCGGCCGGCACGGCCTTCGGATAGCCCGACCCGGTGAAGCCGCTCATGGCGACGGTCATGCCGGGGCGGATCAGCGCGGCGGCTTCGTCGGCGGTGCGGACGAGCGAACGCAGGGCGGGAGCGAGGATGCGTGAAGAAGACATGGCTGGTTATCTGACGCTTGGGTCTGTCGTTGACGTCGCGGGGGGTGTCTCCTGAGCGACGCGAAGCCCTTGGGGCCGCGAGGGGCGGCCCGGCACCACGGGCACGGTCCGGAGTATCGCAGAGGCCATCGCTGCGAAATGTCCGCTGGATGCAAAAGATCCTTGCCGGATTTGCCGGGTATCGAACGACCGTTCTGTGACAGGCGATCCGCCCGCGCCGGGCGCACGCGAAAGGCACATGAAAGCATCGAGCGAATCGCCGGTTCGCGATCGCCGACCGGCGCGAAAAACCCGGTCGGATCGGCCTACGAGGCCCGTCCGGCCTTGACAGCCGCGCGATGCGGACCACACTGGAAGACGGGTCCGGCGGCCCGGTTGGCCGCCTCGTTCATAGGTGTGTTTTTGAACCGGCCGATGCCTGCAAGACGCGGTAACACTCCCGTATGTCAGGACATTGATCGAATAAAAAGCACCAAATTACAATTCCGTATATATTTCGCCGATGGACCAAAGAAAAACCGCCACACGACCCGAGCCGCCCCCGCCACGCACCTGGGATGCGCGGCTCGCGCGCTCGCTTGTCCGACCGCTCGTCGATACGCCGGTCACCCCGAATCACCTCACTACCCTTCGTCTGCTGATCGGCCTCGCCGGCGCCTGGTGCCTCGCGCACGGCGGTTTCGGCTGGAGCAATGCAGGCGCGTTCCTGATCGTGCTGTCGAACTTCGTCGACCACACCGACGGCGAGCTCGCGCGCATCAGCGGCAAGTCCAGCAAGATCGGTCATTTTTACGACCTCGCGGCGGATGCGCTCGTAACGGTCGCGCTGTTCGTCAGCATGGGCGTCGGCATCGTCGCGCAGGGCGGCCAGATGGCCGCGTCGCCGGTGCTGCTCGGCGCGGTGGCCGGCGCGGCCGTCGCACTGATTTTCTTCCTGCGCATGCGGATCGAGTCGATCGCCGGCAAGGCCGGCACCAAGCAGGCGTTCGCCGGCGGCTTCGAGACCGAAGACGTGCTGTACCTGCTGCCGATCGTGACGCTCGTGGACGGCGTCGAGCCGTTCCTGCTCGCGGCGTCGATCGGCGCCCCGCTGTTCGCCGCCTGGGTCGTGATCGACTGGTGGCGCATCGTGCGGCGCGGCAACCTTCCGCAGAACCCGGCCGCGCAGAACCCAACCGAAATCCAGGCTTCCAAATGACTCCTAGCACGCGCGACGATTCCGTGCTGAGCCCGGCACGCCCCGCGCCCGTGCGCGCGGCCGCGGCCGATCCCGACCGCACCGTGGCCGACTGCGTCGGCCAGCTCGACCTCGACCGCCTGCGCGGCGACTACACGCGCCAGGGCTCGTTCCTCTATCTCGACGCGTTCCTGCCGCCCGACGCGCACGCGAAGCTGGCGAACGCCGCCCGCGCGATGCAGGCCGGCCTGAACCGCAATTACCTGCCCGGCCACAAGCAGGGCGGCAGCGTGAGCCGCCATACGATCGACGAGCAGGCGCCGTACATCGCCGAGCTGTACCGCTCGAAGGCACTCATCTCCTTCCTCGAGAAGATCACCGGCGACAAGCTGATGCTGTCGCCGGCCGACGATCCGCACGCGTACGCGCTGTATTACTACACGAAGCCCGGCGACCACATCGGCTGGCACTACGACACGTCGTACTACGACGGCCGGCGCTACACGCTGCTGATCGGCGTGATCGACGAATCGTCGTGCCGGCTCGACTACGAGCTGCATACGCGCAACCCGGACGTCGCCGACGAACCGGGCTCCGTGCAGATCGCCGACGGCGGCATCGTGCTGTTCGACGGCGACAAGCTGCGCCACCGCATCACGCCGCTCGGCCAGAACGAGATGCGCGTGTCGCTCACGTTCGAATACGTGACGAACCCCGGCATGCGGCCGTGGAAGCGCTTCATCTCGAACATGAAGGACGCGATCGCGTATTTCGGTTTCCGCCAGGTGTTCAAGCAACTGGCGACGCGACGCACGAGCGGGTCATGACACGCGCGGGCCTCATCCTGCTGTCCCTCGGGACCGCACTCTTCATCGCACTGCTGGCCTGGCAGGGCGTCGGCGCGGTGGCGTCCACGTTCCTCGCGGCCGGCTGGGGCCTCGCGCTCGTCGCGGCGTTCCACGTCGTGCCGCTCGCGATCGACGCGGTCGCGATCTCCGTGATGTTCCGCCGCGGGCAGCCGGGCGCCGAACTCGGCAACGCGCTGCGCGCGCGCTGGGTCGGCGAATCGGTGAACAGCCTGCTGCCCGCCGGGCAGATCGGCGGCCCGGTGCTGATGGTGCGCCACCTCGCGCAGCGCGGCACGCGGATGGCCGACGCGGCCGCCGCCGTGACCGTCAGCACGACGATGCAGGCGCTCGCGCAGATGGCGTTCGCGCTGATCGGCATCGCCGCGTTCAGCCTGTATGCGACGCACGAGTCGGTCGCGTATCTGCGCACGCCCGCGCTGATCGCCACCGGCGTGCTCGGCGCGCTCGCCGTCGCGTTCTACGCGGCACAGCGGCGCGGGCTGTTCGGCCGCGGCCTGCGCCTCGCGTCGAAGCTGCTCGGCCCGCGCGACTGGTCGTCGCTGGCCACGCGCGCCGACGCGATCGACGACGCGGTCGGCGCGCTGTACCGCGATCGCGCGAAAGTCGCGAAGACCTTCGCGTTGAGTCTCGCGGGCTGGATCGTCGGCACCGCGGAAGTGTGGCTCGCGCTGCACTTCCTCGGGCACCCGGTGAGCTGGCTCGACGCGCTGCTGCTCGAAAGCGTCGGCCAGGCGATTCGTGGCGCAGCCTTCGCGATCCCGGGCTCGCTCGGCGCGCAGGAAGGCGGCTACCTGCTGCTCGCGCCGCTGGTCGGCTTGCCGCCCGACGCGGCGCTCGCGCTGTCGCTCGCGAAGCGCGCGCGCGAACTCGCGCTCGGCCTGCCCGGCCTGCTCTATCTGCATTTCAGTGAAAGAAACTGGCAGCGGCGCCGTGCGCCGCAGCCGCTCGCCGACTGATCGTTCAGATCGCCGGCTTTTTGGTTGGAGAACCCATGCGAGCCATCATTCTTGCGGCAGGCCTCGGCTTGCGCCTGCAACAACCGCCCGAGGCGCAGTTCCCGAAGTGCCTGCTGCGCTTCGACGACGTGTCGCTGCTCGAGCGCCATCTGCGTGTGCTCGACGCCGCGGGCGTCGATGAAATCGTGCTCGGGCTCGGCTTCCAGCACGAGAAGGTCGAGCAGGAACTGAAGCGCCTCGGCCGCACCGCCGAGATCGTGATCAACGAGCGCTACGACCTCGGCAGCGTGCTGACCGTGCATACCGTCGCCGATGCGATGACGCGCGGCGGCGACGTGCTGCTGATGGACGCGGACGTGCTGTACGACGAGAACATCCTGCACGCGCTGGTGGCCGATGCCGACAAGACGGTCGACCGCCTGCTGATCGACCGCGACTTCGAGGCCGGCGACGAACCCGTCAAGCTGTGCCTGAAGAACGGCGTGCCGGTCGAGCTGCGCAAGCAGCTCGCGGTCGACCTCGACTACGACACGATCGGCGAATCGGTCGGCTTCTTCCGCTTCACCGAAGGCACCGCGCGCCGCCTCGCGACCCTCGTCGCGGGCTACGTCGACAGCGGCCGCGCGAACATGCCGCACGAGGAAGCCGTGCGCGACCTGCTGCTCGAAGGCGGCCATTCGTTCGACGTCGCCGACGTCACCGGCTTGCCGTGGATCGAGATCGATTTCCCGAACGACGTCGCACGCGCGACGCAAGACATTCTTCCCCTGATTCAACGCACCACCGCCGGAGCCGCACGATGAACGCACGCGAACCCAACTTCACCGAATCACGCAGCGCGCGCCTGCGCCGCATGCTCGTCAGCAGCGATCTCGAATTCCTGATGGAAGCGCACAACGGCCTGTCCGCGCGGATCGTCCGCGAGGCCGGCTTCAAGGGTATCTGGGCGTCGGGCCTCGCGATCTCCGCGCAGTTCGGCGTGCGCGACAACAACGAAGCGAGCTGGACGCAAGTCGTCGACGTGCTCGAATTCATGGCTGACGCGAGCGACCTGCCGATCCTGCTCGACGGCGACACCGGCTACGGCAACTTCAACAACGTGCGCCGCCTCGTGAAGAAGCTCGAACAGCGCGGCATCGCGGGCGTGTGCATCGAGGACAAGCAGTTCCCGAAGACGAACAGCTTCATCGGCGGCGAGCGCCAGCCGCTCGCGGAAATCGACGAGTTCTGCGGCAAGATCAAGGCCGGCAAGGATTCGCAGACCGATCCCGACTTCTCGATCGTCGCGCGCGTCGAGGCGCTGATCGCGGGCTGGGGGATGGACGAGGCGCTGCGCCGCGCGA
>NZ_BCPP01000129.1:0-10567 GCF_016586125.1 Burkholderia sp. E168m23 | reverse complement strand
CCGACGAGCTGCGCGCGAGCGGCGTCGATGCGCACGTGCAGCGCGACAGCGACGATGCAGTGCGGCTCACCGTACCGACCGCCGAACACCGCGATTTCGTGTACGGCGTGCGCGTCACCGCGAAATCCGCGGCCGCGTTCCTGGTGCGCGAGGCGGCCGAGCCGGACGAGACGCGTGCGCATGTCCATGGCATCGTCACGTTCTTCGAGGACGGCCGGCTCGGCTACGACATCGAATACCTGCGCGGCGACGAAGTGATCGCCGACGTGCTGCGCCAATATGAACGCTACGTGTCGCTCGCGGCAGACACCCGCACGCATCTGCTGAGCCGGGCACCGGGGCACGCGACGGAGGCCGAATGAGCGGGCTGCTGCAAAGCCGCGCGGCCGACATCATCGCGCTCGGCACGCTCGCCGTGCTGTACCTCGGCGGCGCCGGCATCGCGCTGTGGCGAATCCGCGCCGCGGCACTGCCCGGCAAGATCTACTGGATCGTCTGCGCGGCGCTGCTCGCCGGCGGCGCCGTCGCGATGGCCGGCAATCTGGCGCCGGTGCCGAACAGCGGCGACATGCCGCCCGGTTTCGCGCTCGGCGCCGAGGCCGTCCTGCTCGGCCTCGTGCTGGCGGCCGGCGGCTGCGCTTGGCTGATGCTACGCGCGCGGAAGCGCTGACGCACGCGGGTCGCATGGCCCCGCTTCGTCACACGGGCACGGCCACGTGCGGGGCGAACAGGCCACCGCCCCGGCCTTGATCCGCTGCTTTCACGTTACGCGTCATGCGAACGGCGCGCGCGCCGTCACGAGCCAGCACGCCGCATCGAAGCGCACCTCCGCGCCGTGCACGTGACGCCCGAACGCGGCACGCACCGCATCGACCACGCGCCGCCGCGTCGCTTCGTCCGCTTCCTGCAACGCAAGACCCACCGGGCCCAGCCGGGCAATGTAGTCGTCCAGCGCGGATTCCGGCAGCACGCACACCCGGTCGACCGGCTCGATCGCAACGTCGGCCCAGCCGCTGTCCGACAGCACCGACGCGATCCGCTGCCGGTCGCCGAACGCGAACTGGCCCGGTGCGCCGGGCTGCCGCACGGGCAGGTTCGGCAGCAGCGGCGCGGCCGCCCGCTCGGCCGTCGTCATGAACGGGTTGTCGGCCGCGCCGCGCCACGCGACGAACCGCATCGGCGTGCCCGGCCGCGCCGCCTGCCGCAGGTTCGCGAACGCCCGTACCGGATCGTCGAAGAACATCACGCCGAGACGCGACACGATCAGGTCGACGCTCGCCGGCTCGAACGCATGCGTCTGCACGTCCGCGCACACGAACCGGGCGGGCACGCCGCCGCGTTCGGCACGCGCCCGGGCGGCATCGATCATCCGCGCCGAAATGTCGATGCCCGTGCACTGCGCGCTCGCACCGAGCCGCCGCGCGATCGCGAGCGTAACCGCGCCGGTGCCGCAGCCGACATCGAGCACGCGCGTGGCAAACGATGCTGCCGCGGCCTCCGCCAGCAGCGGCTCGAACGGCTCGAACATCCGGTCCAGCGGCGCCTGCGCATCGACCCACGCGCGCCCTGACGGACCGTTCCAGAGCGCGGATTGCGCTTCGTTGGGCCGGTTGGCTTCCATCGTCGATCCCCTTCCGATTCATTGATGACGAACCGGACTGTGCTGCTTCAAGCCGGCTTGAAGTCAAGGGTCAGCCAGGACACGCCCCGCTTTTCACATTTCTTACATTCGCGCTGCGTATCGTTGACGACTTTCCTACGGTGCCTCCCTCCCATGCGACGACTCCTCACGCGCGCGCTGCTCGTGCGCTGCGCTCCCCTTGCTGCCCTCGCCGCGCTGTCCGCGTGCTCGAATCACATCGATACGCCCGACGATCCGGCCAGCGCCTCGGCCAACGTTCAGGCCGCATGGGTCGAGATCGGCGACGCGAACCAGGCGATCGCGCGCGTGATCACGAACTACACGCCCGCGTCGGCCAGCGATCCGCTGTGCCCGCAACTGACCGTCGACGACAAGGTGTCGCGCATGACGCTGCGCGCGGGCGCCGCGACCGTCGCCCAGCGGCCGACCGCCAGCGATCCGGCCGATTCGAAGCCGTCGAGCTTCCCGGTGTCCGTGTGCGAGGCCACACTGCCGGCCGGCGCCCAGGCGGCGAGCGTCGCGGGCCGCACGCTGCCGCTGCCGAAAGCGCAGCCGCAGCGCATCGCGATCATCGCCGACACGGGCTGCCGGATGAAGAAGGCCGACAACGCATGGCAGGCGTGCAACGATGCCGCGGTCTGGCCGCTCGACACGATCGCGGCCAGTGTCGCGAAGCTGTCGCCCGATCTCGTGCTGCACGTCGGCGACTATCACTATCGCGAGAACGCGTGCCCGCCGGACATCGCCGGCTGCAAGGACAGCCCGTGGGGCTACGGCTGGGATACGTGGCAAGCCGACCTGTTCCGCCCGGCCGCGCCGCTACTCGCGAAGGCGCCGTGGGTCGTCGTGCGCGGTAACCACGAGGAATGCGCACGGGCGGGCCAGGGCTGGTTCCGCTTCCTCGACCCGCGCCCGTATTCAGCCGCCCGCTCGTGCGACGATCCGGCCAACGACAACAACGCGAACTATTCGGAACCCTATGCGGTGTCGCTCGGCGGCGGCTCGCAGGTGATCGTGTTCGACACCGCGAAGGTCGGCCGCACGCCGCTGAAGACGACCGACGCGCAGTTCGGCATCTACCAGAAACAATTCCAGACGGTCGCATCGCTCGCGTCGAAAGCCGGCATGACGACGACGATCTTCACGAACCATCACCCGATCCTCGCGTTCGCACCGATCGCCGGCAGCACGCCGGCGCCGGGCAACCTCGCGCTGCAGTCGGTGATGTCGAGCCTCAACGCGCAGGCGTACTACCCGCCGGGCGTGCACGTCGCGCTGCATGGCCACGTGCACGATTTCCAGGCGATCAACTTCTCGTCCGGGCACCCGGCGACGATCGTGTCCGGCAACGGCGGCGACAACCTCGACGTCGCGCTGCCCGACCCGTTCCCGGCCGGCCTGACACCCGCGCCGGGCGCCGTGATCGAGCGGCTGTCGCACAACAACAGCTTCGGCTTCCTGATCATGGAGCGCAACGCCGCGCCGGCGACGGGCTGGGTGTTCCATGCGTATTCGGCGGCCGGCAAGCGACTGGCGTCGTGCAACCAGTCGGGCAGGACGCTCGCCTGCGACAAGACGGGGTTCATCGCGCCGTGAGTGAAGCAGTTCGATATGAAGGCCGCAGGGGGCGCGGCCGGCAGACGTTGCGCACGCTTGTCGCACCCCTGCTCGCCGGTCTGACGCTGGCGGCCCACGCCGCACCGGCCGAAACGGTCCTGCTTCCCGGCGCGCCGCCATCGCGCGTCGTCGACACGATCGGCAACGGCACGCCGCAGGTGACGGGCAAGATCGACGCAGCCACCGCGCGCTTCGCGCCGGACCCGACGCTCGTCGCGCTCGGCCGCCGCATCTTCTTCGACCCGCGGCTGTCCGAGCCGCGCGGCATGTCGTGCGCGGGCTGCCACGATCCGGGTCGCGCGTTCGCGCCGACGCTGTCGGCTGCATCGCTCGCGGGGCCCGGCGTGCCGGAAGGCAGCCGGCCCGGGCGCTTCAGCCAGCGCAATGCGCCGTCGCTGCTCTATGTGCGCTACGTGCCGCGCCGCCACTTCTACCAGGACGACGACGCGCCCGCGCCGTCGCCGTTCGGCGGCCTGTTCAGCGACGGCCGCGCGGATACGCTCGCCGAGCAGATCCGCGGGCCGCTGTTCGATCCGAACGAGATGAACAACCGGTCGCCGGCCGCGCTGCTGCGCAAGGTCAACGCGACCGAACTCGCGCCCGATCTCGCCGCGCGCTTCGGCGCGCCGGTGCGCCGCGACCCCGAGCAACTGGTGCGCGCGTTGGGTTCGGCCGTCGAAGCCTATCTGCAGAGCGACGAGATGGCGCCGTTCACGTCGCGCTTCGATGCGTTCCTGCGCACGCGCAAGCCGCTCGCGCCGGCCGAGATGCGCGGCCTCGCGCTGTTCCGGAATCCCGACAAGGGCAATTGCATGACCTGCCATACGCTGTCGGACACGTCGAGCCGCCCGGAGCGCTCGCTGTTCACCGATTTCGGCTACGACGCGATCGCGGTGCCGCGCAATCGCGCGCTGCCCGCGAACCGCGATCCGCGCCATTTCGACAACGGGCTGTGCGACACCGCGCGTCGGCTGCGCTGGCCCGAACCGACGCAATGGTGCGGCTACCTGCGCACGCCGGGGCTGCGCAACGTCGCGGTCAAGCAGACGTTCATGCACAACGGTGTATTCACGACGCTGCGCGACGCCGTCGCGTTCTACAACACGCGCTCGACCGATCCCGGCTTCTGGTACCACGGCGCCCAAACGTTCGACGACGTGCCGGCCGCCTATCGGGGCAACATCAACGTCAACTCGACGCCGATGAACCGCCGGCCCGGCACGCCGCCCGCGCTCACCGACGCGGAAATCGACGACATCGTCGCGTTCCTCGGCACGCTGACCGACGCGCGCTATACCGGCCGCGCCGCCCCGGCCGCCGCCGCGGCCCGGATCACGCGAGCCGCCGCGCCGGTGCGCTGACCCTGGCCGAACGGCCAGCCGACGCACGCCCGCTTGCGGTCAGCGCAAATACTGGTTATATTTACAGTACTGTATTTATGAACAGTGAGGCGCGCGATGGAACATCTGGTCCGTATCGTCAACGAAACCGATCGCCAAGTGCTGGCGTGGCTTCGAGCCCAGGTCGGCGATGCCCGCGTCGAACGCGCGGCGCGTCAGCTCGGGCATACGCGCAAGCCCTTCCCGTCCGCCGTGTGCCGATATCTGGGCATGAGCGCGCCGGCCACGCTGCGGCCGGCCGCCGCCCGGCCGCGCGCCGCACGCGATTTCTCGGTCGGCGACCGTTACCTGTCGCTGATTCGCCAGCACCTCGCCACGCACTCGGTCGGCCGATGAAATGGCGACGGCTTGCCGCTTCGGTACCGCGTCCGGCCGGAGCACTCGCGTATTCGGAAGTCCGGCCGGCCGCCGCCGTCGCGCTCACGCGGCCGCCATGGCTTCCCGTACGAGGCGGGCGAGTGTGTCGAACGCTGTCTCATGCACCGCATCGGATGCGTCGGACACATCGGATACGCGCTTGCACGCCAGCCGGATATAGCCGGCGAAACGGTCCGAATTCGAGGAGATCGAACCGGGCGCGATCTTGACTCCATGCGTCAGCGCGGCGTCAGAACAGCGCATCGAAGCACACGTCTGCCGGCAACGCGAGCTACGGCAACATCGCGCCGCTTACCGAATCGGCAATCGAACCGCCCCGCCTTCGATCAGGCCTGCCTGCCCGCCATCCCGTCGGCGGCCGCCACGCGTGCCGCACCGGCGCGAACCACGCCGAGCGTCAGCACCGCGACCGCCGCGATCACGCATGGCGCGGCAACGACGGCGAACGCGGTCGACAGCGGCACGCCCATCGCCAGCATCGCGCCGCCCGCCATCGAGCCGACCACCGAGCCGCCACGACCGATCCCGTTCGCCCAGCTCACGCCGGTCGTCCGGCACTCGGTCGGATAGAACGCGGCCGACAAGGCGTTCGCCCCGACCTGCGAGCCCGATACGCAGAAGCCGGCGGCGAATACCGCAAGCGCCGCACCCCACGGCGACGCGGCGAACACGCCGATCGCCGCGACGCAGGCGCCGGCCGCCGCATAGCTGCAGGCCAGCACGCGATGCGGATCGAAGCGGTCCATCAGCCAGCCCAGGACGATCGCGCCAAGCGTGCCGCCGACCTGGAACATCGCGGTCACGCGTGCAGCCGTCTGCAACGTCGCGCCAGTCGTGCGCAGCAACGTCGGCAACCAGCTCGACAGCAGGTAGATGACGAGCAGGCTCATGAAGAACGTGAGCCACAGCAGCAGCGTGCCGCGCAGCAGGTCGGCGGCGAACAGCCGCCCGAGCGGCGACCCGGCCGGCTTGCCGGCGGGCGCGATGAACGACGCATGCGCGAGGTGCGGACCCGGCGCGATACGACCGAGCAGCGTCGCGATCCGCGCGGACGGCGCGCCCTGGTTGACGAGATAGCGCACCGATTCCGGCAGTCGCCACGCGAGCAGCGGCAGGAGCAGCAGCGGCGCCACGCCGCCGACGACCAGCACCGCGCGCCAGCCGTGGTGCTCGATCAGCGACGCGGCCGCGAGGCCGCCGAGCGCGGAGCCGATCGTGAAACCGCAGAACATCGTCGTCACGAGCAGCGAGCGACGTCGCGCCGGACAGTATTCGGACGTCAGCGTGATCGCATTCGGCATCGCGCCGCCGAGCCCGAGCCCGGTCACGAAGCGCCACACGATCAGCTCGGTCAGGCCGCCCGCGCTCCCCGACGCGGCGCTCGCGATGCCGAAGCACGCCACGCATGCGAGCAGCAGCCGCTTGCGGCCGAACCGGTCGCCGAACGGCCCGAATACGAGCGCGCCGGCCATCAGCCCGGCCAATCCCGCGCCGAATACCGGCGCGAGCTGCGCAGGCGACAGGCCCCATTCCGAGCGAATGACGGGTGCGATGAATCCGATCGACGCGGTATCGAATCCGTCGATCGCGACGATCAGAAAGCACAGGACGACGATCGCGGCCTGAAACGGCGCAATGCGATGCCGGTCGATCCATTCGCTGACGTCGATGGACGGCGTATCGGCCATGATGGTGTCTCCTCCAGGAAGGCGGCGCGCGTCGTCTGTCGTTGAAATGCGCGCCGCCGGAATCGGGCTGAACGGGTGCGTTATACGACCGTCTTCAGGCAATCCTCCGCACGCCAGCCGTGCAGCCAGTCGAGCGCGTCGTAGAACTGCGCATCGGTGCGCCCGACCCACAGCCCGTTGCGCACCTGCCGCTCGACACCCTTCGCGTGATAGATCCGCCCCATCTCGCGCGCCGAATACAGCACGCGTGCGGTGCGCGGAATCCGCACGCGTTCGTACAGCGCGAACGCGGCCTCGAAATCGCCGTCGGTCTGCGCAACGGCCGCGCCGAGCGTCACCGCGTCCTCGAGCGCCTGGCACGCGCCCTGCGCGATGTATTGCGTCATCGGATGCGCGGCGTCGCCGAGCACCGTCGCGCGGCCCGCGCTCCAGCGCTCGACCGGATCGCGGTCGGCGGTCGCCCAGCGCTTCCATGACGTCGGCCTATCGAGCATCTGCTTCGGCAGCGGATGGACACCGTCGAAGTACGACAGCACCTCTTCCTTGCTGCCCTCGCGCACGCCCCAGGTCTCCTGCTCGCGGCTGTGGAACGTGACGACGAGGTTGTACTGCCGCCCGCCGCGCAGCGGATAGTGAACCAGATGGCAATGCGGGCCGGCCCACACGACAGGCGCATTGATCCGCAGATCCTTCGGCATGTCGTCGACGTCCACCACCGCGCGATACACGACGTGGCCCGTCACGCGATGCGCGTCGCCGATCAGCGCCTGACGGATCGCGGATTTCACGCCGTCGCAGCCGATCACCGCATCAGCACGATAGCGTTCGCCGTGCTGGTCGATCACGGTCACGCCGCGGCCGTCCTGCTCGAAGCCGCACACTTGCGTGCTCGTCCGGAATTCGATCAACGGGTGGTCCTTGACCGCCTCGTAGATCGACAGGTGAATGTCCGCGCGATGGATCACCGCGTACGGATTGCCGAAGCGCTCGCGATACGCGGCGCCGGTAGCGATGCGGGCGACCTCGCGTGCATCGATCGCGTCCATCAATTGCAGCCAGTCGGTCAATACGGCTCGACTGCGTGCCGCCTCGCCGACACCCAGCGCATCGAGCGCATTGAACGCGTTCGCGGCGAGCTGGATGCCCGCACCGATCTCGCCGATCCGTTCGGCCTGTTCGAGCAGCTTCACGCGAATGCCCTGACGCGCGAGCGCCAGCGCCGCCGCGAGCCCGCCGATACCGCCGCCGATCACGAGTACGCGCCGGCCTTTATTGATTGTCTCGTCCATGTTCGTCTCCTGCTTCTAGTACGCGATTCGTGTTACGCGACGTAATCCGGTTGCCGCTGCGGTTGCGCGGCCTCGAACGCCGGCTCGTGCCGCGCGTGCTCGACCACCGCGAGGCAGCGCGGATACGCGCTCAGGTCGCAACCCATCCGCAACGCGTTCGCGACCTGCGGCACCAGACACACGTCGGCCAGCGTCGGCGCATCGCCGAAGCACCACGGGCCGTCATCCGCGCGGGCCAGCAGCCGCTCGACGCCGGCCATCCCTTCCGCGACCCAGTGCCGGTACCACGCGGTCTTCTGCTGCGGCGTGACCTTCAGTTCGCTGTCGAGATAGCGCAGCACGCGCAGGTTGTTGACTGGATGGATGTCGCAGGCGATCAGCGCCGCCAGTTCCAGCACGCGCGCTCGGCGCCACGGTTCGAGCGGGATCAGCCGAGGCGTCGGCTGGATCTGGTCGAGGTAATCGAGGATCGCGAGCGACTGGCCGAGACGGAAATCGCCGTCGGTCAACGCCGGCACCGCGGCCGACGGGTTCACCCGCGCGACGTAATCGGCGTCGCGATGCTCGCCGGTGCGGATGTTCACGGGCAGCGTGTCGTACGGCAGCCCTTTGAGCGCGAGCGCGATGCGCACCCGGTAGGAGGTCGAACTGTTGAAAAAGCTATGCAGTTGCACGATGTAACCTTTCGAGGAAATCGACGAACGCGCGTCAGACCACGCGCACGGTCAGTTCGCCGAGACGCTCGACGCCGACCTTCATCACGTCGCCCGCGACCACCGCGCCGACGCCTTCGGGCGTGCCCGTAAAGATCACGTCGCCCGGTTCGAGGCGGAAGAACTTCGACAGGTCGGCCACCGTCTCCGCGACCGACCAGATCAGGTGCGACACGTCGCTCTTCTGCCTGGTCGCGCCGTTGACGGTCAGCCACAGGCCGCCCTGCTCGACATGACCGACGTCGCGCGCCGGGTGCACGGGCCCGATCGGCGCCGAACGGTCGAACGCCTTGCCGATTTCCCACGGCCGCCCCATCTCGCGCATCTTCATCTGCAGGTCGCGGCGCGTCATGTCGAGGCCGACCGCGTAACCCCACACGTGGTCGAGCGCGCGCTCGAGCGGAATGTCCGAGCCGCCCTTGCCGATCACCGCGACGAGTTCGGCTTCGTAGTGATAGTTCCGGGTCTGCGACGGATAGGCGAGCTCGAGCGTGTCGCCGTACGCCACCGGTACGATCGAATCGGCCGGCTTGCAGAAGAAGAACGGCGGCTCGCGATCGGGATCGAAGCCCATTTCGCGCGCATGGGCCGCGTAGTTGCGGCCGACGCAATAGACGCGGCGTACCGCGAATCGAGCGTCGCTGCCGGCGACGGGCAGCGCCACCGGCGCTTCGGGCGGGAATACGAAAGTCATGAATGGCTCCAGCGTGGGCATGAATGAAGGGGCGCGCGCCGCGACCTCGGCGGCGCACGGGAAACGGAGTATCGAAAGCAGCCGGCGTCAGTCGCGCGCTTCGCGCAGCAGGTTCAACGCGGACAGCACCGGCCGGTCGGAATAGCTGAACAGCACGCTGTCGCGCGACGCCGACAGCCGCACCGGCGCCCACGACGGCGCGACGAAGATGTCGTGCGGCGCGAACGCGAATGCCTGGTCGCCGATCGATGCGGTGCCGCTGCCCTCGACGACGCAATAGACCGTCGCGTCGGTGCTACGGTACGGGCGGCCGTCGAAGCCGGCGGGCAGGAACTGCATGAAGGTGGCGATGGTCGGCATCGGCCAGCCGCCCGTCGCGGGGTTCACGTAGCGCAGCTTCACGCCGTCCCACGCATCGAGTTCGCCGTTCCGGTACAGCGCGTCGAGCGCCTCGCGGCTGCGCGCATACGGATAGCTGAACACCGGCGACGTCGGATCGCTCACGCGATGCCGCACCGGCACCATGTTGTGACCGAAGCGCGCGAAGCTGTCGCCTTCCGGACGACTCACCGGCTGCACGACTTCCGGATAGTTCTCCGCGAAACCGGCGTCGAGGTTCGCGAGCAACGGGATATCGAGCCCGTCGAGCCACACGACCGGCTCGCCGCCGTCTTCCACCGACGGATTGCCGTGGTCGTGCCACGCCCACGACGGCGTGATGATGAAGTCGCCCGGATGCATCGTCGTGCGCTCGCCGTTCACGGCCGTCCACGCGCCGCGCCCCTCGACGATGAAGCGCAGCGCCGATTGCGTATGACGGTGGCTCGGCGCGATCTCGCCCGGCAGGATCAATTGCAATCCTGCATACAGGTTCGGCGTCATGCTCGACTTGCCCGGCAGCCCGGGGTTCTCCAGCACCAGCACGCGGCGCACCGCTTCCTCCGCGCTGATCACGCTGCCGGCCTGCATCACGAGGTCGCGTATCTGCGCATACTTCCAGATCGCGGCTTGCGCCGCCGGCTGCGGCGAGGTCGGCACGAGGTTGTGCAGCGATTCCCACAGCGGCGCCAGGCGCTGCTCGGCGATCCGTGCGTAGTAAGCGGCGCGCGTCGCGTCCGGATGGGTCGTCATGATGTCTCCTTCGGG
>NZ_BCPP01000128.1:0-10628 GCF_016586125.1 Burkholderia sp. E168m23 | reverse complement strand
TGCGCGCGACGATCGCCGACTCGTCCTGGCCGGCCTGGTATTGCTGCCACGGTTGCGCGCAACCGGCCAGCAGCGCGGCGGCACCGGCGATCAGCACGGGCAGGCGCGCGGGAATGCGAATGCGCATCGGATTCTCCAGAACACGGAAACAAGTCCCGTTTTATCACGGACGGCGCGCGACGGCGCATCGCGCGGAAAAAATCGGTGCGGATCGCAGGCTGTCGCGCTTGCGGGTGGCGGGCGCGGCGGCCTATGATCCGCGCTTCTCGGGCAGATTGAAGGGCAGGTGGCCGATGCAGGGGTGGAAACGGTGCGCGCTCGCGTGGAGCGCGGGGTGGATGCTGGTGTCGTCCGCGTTTGCCGGCGGCGAGCCGGTGCGGATCGCGCTGATCGAGGGGATGTCGGGCCCGTTCGCGAACGCGGGCGCGGCGGTGGAGCGCAACCTGCGCTTCGGTGTCGAGCGGGTCAATGCGGCGGGCGGCGTGAAGCTGCGTGACGGCGCGCATCCGCTCGAACTCGTCGTGCTCGACAGCAAGGGCAGCCCGGAGGAGGCGCTCGTGCAGTTGCGCGCGGCCGCCGACCGGCATGTCGGCTTCGTCGCGCAGGGCAACAGCTCGGCCGTCGCGGCCGCGCTCGTCGCCGCGCTCGACAAGCTGAACGCGCGCGATCCGGACAACCGGATGCTGTTCCTGAACTATTCGGCCGACGATCCGGCGCTGACCGGCGCGCGTTGCAGTTTCTGGCATTTCCGCTTCGATGCGCATGCCGGCATGCGGATGGCCGCGCTTGCGGACGTGATGGCGCGCGATCGCGCGCTGCGAAAGGTCTATCTGTTGAACCAGGACTACAGCTTCGGCCACGACGTCAGCACCCTCGCGCGGCAGGCGCTCGCGGCGCGGCGCCCGGACGTGACGATCGCGGGCGACGAATTCCACCCGATCGGCCGGATCAAGGATTTCTCGCCGTATATCGCGAAGATCCGCGCCAGCGGCGCGGACGCCGTCGTGACCGGCAACTGGGGCAACGACCTCACGCTGCTCGTGAAGGCGGCGCGCGAACAGGGGCTCGACGCGAAGTTCTATACGTTCTACGGCAACAGCCTCGGCGCGCCGGCGGCCCTCGGCGACGCGGGTGTCGGCCGCGTCGTGGCGGTGGCCGACTGGCACCCGAACGCGGGCGGCGCCAAGTCCGACGCGTTCTACCGCGCGTTCCGGACCCGTTTCCCGGCCGCGCAGGACGACTACCCGGTGCGGCGGATGAGCCAGATGATCGAGATGCTGGCCGCGGCGATGACCCGCGCGGGTTCGGCCGACCCGGTCGCGGTCGCGCGTGCGCTCGAGGGCCTGCCGTTCGACGACGGCTTCCACGCGTCGCGGATGCGCGCCCAGGATCACCAGTTGATCCAGCCCCTTTACGTGATGGAAATGGACAAGGTCGGCACGCCGGGCGTGCGCTTCGACAACGAGGGATCGGGCTACGGCTTCCGGACGGTGCTCGCGGTGCCGGCGCAGCGTACGGAGATGCCGTCGACGTGCTCGATGACGCGCCCGTGACGGAGGGCGGTAAGAACGGCACCGAGTTGTGCTACAATGCGCGCCGGTTGTAAGTCACGGCACGGCCATTCTTCCGTGTCCGCCTGTTCAGTTAGAAAGGAAATCACATGTCTGTTGCAGATATCAAGAAGTCGGAAGTCGTTGCTCAGTTCGCCCGCGGTACCAACGACACGGGGTCGCCCGAAGTCCAGGTCGCACTGCTGACCGCACGTATCGTCGAACTGACGGGTCACTTCAAGACCCACGCGAAGGATCACCACAGCCGCCGCGGCCTGCTGCGCATGGTGAGCCGCCGCCGCAAGCTGCTCGACTACCTCAAGGGCAAGGATGCCGACCGTTACCGCGCACTGATCGAGAAGCTGGGTCTGCGTAAGTAATCGAGGCGATTGCCGCCAGCAAGATGCCTGTGTCAGTCCGCTGATACAGGCATTTTGTTTTTGCGCGGTGCGTAGCGTCACACGCATCGCAGGCTGTCCGGCACGTTCGTGCGGGGCCGCCGCCACGACCGATACCGGGGCAGGATTTGTGTCATTCCAGCGCGCCGCTGCCTGAGCGCCGCGCTGGAATGGCATAAAAAACACACCTTGCTCCGGGTGATTCGGTCGGGACGCCGCCGCGCGGGATGGCCGGCGCGGCGAATGAAATGCATGAATACAAAGGAGCAACCATGTCCATGTTCAACAAGGTCGTGAAGGAATTCCAGTGGGGCCAGCACAAGGTGCGCCTCGAAACCGGTGAAGTCGCCCGCCAGGCGAGCGGTGCCGTGATCGTCGACGTCGAAGACACCGTCGTGCTGGCAACCGTCGTCGGCGCGAAGTCGGCGAAGCCGGGCCAGGATTTCTTCCCGTTGACCGTCGACTACCTCGAGAAGACCTACTCGGCCGGCAAGATCCCGGGCGGCTTCTTTCGCCGCGAAGGCCGTCCGTCGGAGCACGAGACGCTGACGTCGCGCCTGATCGACCGTCCGCTGCGCCCGCTGTTCCCGGAAGGCTTCTACAACGAAGTCCAGGTCGTGATCCACGTGCTGTCCGTGAACCCGGAAATCCCGGCCGACATCCCCGCGCTGATCGGCGCATCGGCCGCGCTCGCCGTGTCGGGCCTGCCGTTCAACGGCCCGGTCGGTGCCGCACGCGTGGCATACATCGACAACGCGTACGTGCTGAACCCGACGCGTGACCAGCTCAAGGCATCGAGCCTCGACCTCGTCGTCGCGGGTACGGAGCGCGCCGTGCTGATGGTCGAGTCGGAAGCCGACCAACTGTCGGAAGAAGTGATGCTGGGCGCCGTGGTGTTCGGCCACGAGCAGATGCAGATCGCGATCGACGCGATCCACGAACTGGTGCGCGACGGCGGCAAGCCCGAGTGGGACTGGCAGCCGGCGCCGAAGAACGAGGCGCTGATCGCGCGCGTGACCGAGCTGGCGCAGAACGATCTGCTCGCCGCTTACCAGCTCCGCGACAAGCAGGCGCGTTCGGCGAAGCTGAAGGAAGTCTATGCGGCAACCTCGGCGAAGCTCGAGGAAGACGCGCTGGCGGCCGGTACGGTCGCGGCCGACAAGGCCACGGTCGGCAACGTGCTGTTCGACATCGAAGCGAAGATCGTCCGTTCGCAGATCCTGAACGGCGAGCCGCGCATCGACGGCCGTGACACGCGCACCGTGCGTCCGATCGAAATCCGCACCGGCGTGCTGCCGCGTACCCACGGCTCGGCGCTGTTCACGCGCGGCGAAACGCAGGCGCTGGTCGTCGCGACGCTCGGCACGAAGGGTGACGAGCAGATCATCGACGCGCTCGAAGGCGAATACCGCGAGCGCTTCATGCTCCACTACAACATGCCCCCGTTCGCGACCGGCGAAACGGGCCGCGTCGGCTCGCCGAAGCGCCGCGAAATCGGCCACGGCCGTCTGGCCAAGCGCGCGCTGGTCAAGTGCCTGCCGAGCGCCGACGAATTCGGCTACTCGATCCGTGTCGTGTCGGAAATCACCGAGTCGAACGGTTCGTCGTCGATGGCGTCGGTGTGCGGCGGCTGCCTCGCGCTGATGGACGCCGGCGTGCCGATGAAGGCGCACGTCGCGGGTATCGCGATGGGCCTGATCCTCGAAGGCAACAAGTTCGCGGTGCTGACCGACATCCTCGGCGACGAAGATCACCTCGGCGACATGGACTTCAAGGTGGCCGGCACGGAGCAAGGCGTGACGGCGCTGCAGATGGACATCAAGATCCAGGGCATCACGAAGGAAATCATGCAGGTCGCGCTCGCGCAGGCGAAGGAAGGCCGCCTGCACATCCTCGGCAAGATGACGTCGGCGGTGTCGGGTGCGAACACGCAACTGTCGGAATTCGCGCCGCGCATGATCACGGTCAAGATCAACCCGGAAAAGATCCGCGACGTGATCGGCAAGGGCGGTTCGGTGATCCGCGCGCTGACGGAAGAAACGGGCACGACCATCGACATCTCGGATGACGGCGTCGTGACGATCGCCAGCACGAGCAGCGAAGGCATGGCCGAAGCGAAGAAGCGCATCGAGCAAATCACGGCCGAGATCGAAGTCGGTCAGGTGTATGAAGGCACGGTGCTCAAGCTGCTCGATTTCGGCGCGATCGTGAATCTGCTGCCGGGCAAGGATGGCCTGCTGCACATCTCGGAAATCGTCAACGAGCGCGTGAAGGACATCAACGACTACCTGAAGGAAGGTCAGCAGGTGAAGGTCAAGGTGATCCAGACGGACGAGAAGGGTCGCGTGCGTCTGTCGGCCAAGGCGCTGCTGAATGAAGCAGCGGCGGCAGCGCAGTCGGATACGCCGCCGCAGCAGTAAGCGGACAGGCGGATCAACGGCCGGCAGTGCGAAAGCGTGCCGGCCGTTTTTTCTGTAGCATCGTTGTGCGGCGCAGCAGCGCCGGCGAGGCGCCCGCGCCGTGCGCACGGGCGTGCCATCCGATTCCGATCCTGGAGCGACTCTCACCATGAAAGCCATCGAAATCACCGAATTCGGCGCCCCCGACGTGCTGAAGCTCGCGGAGCGTCCGCGCCCCGAACCGAAGCGCGGCGAGGTGCTGATCAAGGTGGCGGCTTCCGGCGTGAACCGGCCCGACGTGTTCCAGCGCAAGGGTGCCTATGCGCCGCCGCCGGGTGCGTCGGATCTGCCGGGCCTCGAGGTCGCGGGCGAGATCGTCGGCGGCGATTTGTCCGATGCGGCCCTGAACCCGTTCGGGCTGAAACTGGGCGATCGCGTGTGCGCGCTGCTCGCGGGCGGCGGCTATGCCGAATATGCGGTCGCGCCGCTGCCGCAGTGCCTGCCGGTGCCGGATGGTCTCACCGATATCGAGGCCGCCTCGCTGCCCGAAACGTTTTTCACCGTGTGGAGCAACGTGTTCGACCGTGCGCAGCTCGGCGCGGGCGAGGGCGGTGAGCAGGAGACCCTGCTCGTGCAGGGCGGCTCGAGCGGCATTGGCGTGACGGCGATCCAGATCGCGCATGCGCTCGGCTTTCGCGTGTTCGCGACGGCCGGCACCGCCGACAAATGCCGTGCGTGCGAGGCGCTTGGCGCCGAGCGCGCGATCAACTACAAGACCGAAGACTTCGTCGAAGTCGTGAAGTCGCTGACGCACGATCGCGGTGTCGACGTGATCCTCGACATGGTGGCGGGCTCGTACGTGCCGCGCGAGCTGGCCGCGCTCGCGGACGGCGGCCGTCTCGTGCTGATCGCGCTGCTCGGCGGCGCGAAGGCCGAGGTCAACCTGAGCGAGATCCTGCGCCGCCGGCTGACCGTGACCGGTTCGACGCTGCGTCCGCGCCCGGTCGAATTCAAGGCCCGTATCGCCGCGCAGCTGAAGGCGCGCGTGTGGCCGCTGCTCGCCGACGGCCGCATCAAGCCGGTGATCTATCGCGTGTTGCCCGCCGCGGACGCCGCACAGGCGCATGCGCTGATGGAAAGCAGCGAGCATACCGGCAAGATCGTGCTCGATTGGGGAACGAACGCCTGACGGCCCGTGCGGCGGGCTTGACATGCGCGGTTTGACCGGTTCAAGCCGCGCGCAGTAAAATCGCGGGTTTGCTTCGCCAGATCCAACCTGACGGCCGGGTTCCGGCACGTTAATGACAAGATAGTGACGAGACAGACACGATGTCGAAACAACGAACAAAGCGAGTGATCGGCAACTGGAAGATGCACGGCCGGCTGGCCGGCAACCAGGCGCTGCTGAACGAAGTGGTGCAGGGCGCGGGCACGGTGGCGGCTGAAACGTCGATCGGCGTGTGCGTGCCGTTCCCGTATCTCGCGCAGGTTCAGGCGCAGCTTGGCGGTGGCCGTGTCGCGTTCGGTGCGCAGGACGTGTCCGCGCACGAGCAAGGCGCATTCACCGGTGAGGTGGCGGCTGCGATGGTGGCGGAGTTCGGCGCGCGGTATGCGATCGTCGGCCACTCGGAGCGTCGCGCGTATCACGGCGAAAGCAACGAGACGGTCGCGGCGAAGACGCAGCGCGCGCTCGCGGCCGGCCTCGTGCCGGTCGTGTGTGTCGGCGAGACGCTCGACGAGCGCGAGTCGGGTGCGACCGAGCAGGTCGTCGGTGCGCAGCTCGACGCGGTGCTGGCCGTGCTGACGGCTGACGAGGCCGCGCGTATCGTCGTCGCGTACGAGCCGGTCTGGGCGATCGGCACGGGCAAGAGCGCGACGTCGGCGCAGGCGCAGGACGTGCATGCGTTCCTGCGGACGCGTCTCGCGGCAAAGGGTGCGGCGGACGTGTCCGTGCTGTACGGCGGCAGCGTGAAGCCGGACAACGCGGAAGAGCTGTTCGCGCAGCCGGACATCGACGGCGGCCTGATCGGCGGCGCGTCGCTGAAGGCGGAAGATTTCCTGGCGATCTGCCGGGCCGCGCGTTGAGCGGTCCGAGATCGAATTGAACCATGACGGCGGCCGGTCGGTCCGGTCGCCCGATCCAATCGGGTGGGTGTGATGCTGTTATTCAAGACGCTGATTATTGTGGTGCAGGTGCTGTCTGCACTCGGTGTGATTGGGCTCGTGCTGCTGCAGCACGGCAAGGGTGCCGACATGGGCGCCGCATTCGGCAGCGGCGCGTCGGGCAGTCTGTTCGGTGCGACGGGCTCGGCGAACTTCCTGTCGCGCACGACGGGCATTCTCGCGACGATCTTCTTCGTCGCGACGCTCGCGCTGACGTACCTCGGTTCGTACAAGTCGACGCCGTCGGCAGGCGTGCTCGGCACGGCAGTGACCGCGCCGGCATCGGCCCCCGCGGCATCGGCGCCGGCTGTCGCGGCGTCGGCTGCCGCCGGTTCGGCCGCAAGCGCGCCGGGCCAGGATGTCCCGAAATAAAAAGTTAATTTTTTTGCGGTTGTGCGTTGAACAAATCCGGAACTCGGGTTAGAATTTAATTCTTGAAGCGATTCGCGGGAACGAGCAGCACAACCCGAGTTGCATGCAGTGCCGACGTGGTGAAATTGGTAGACACGCTATCTTGAGGGGGTAGTGGCGAAAGCTGTGCGAGTTCGAGTCTCGCCGTCGGCACCAAAGTTACTCAATGCCAGCCGCTTCCAGTGGCTGGCATTTTTCATTTGTGGGGTGGGCTTGCGGTTGTCTTGCGATCGCCTGCACTCCGAAATGATTCCTTCCGCCGGAAGTGGTATTCTCCGGACGCTCAGAACCAACCGATAGAGGATTGCCTTGAACCTCGCAGCCTATTACCCCGTCTTGTTGTTCCTCCTCGTGGGCACTGGTTTAGGTATAGCGCTGGTCAGCATCGGCAAGCTCCTTGGTCCCAACAAGCCGGACGTCGAGAAGAACGCACCGTACGAGTGCGGCTTCGAAGCCTTTGAAGACGCCCGGATGAAATTCGACGTCCGGTATTACCTCGTCGCCATCCTGTTCATCATCTTCGATCTCGAAACCGCATTCCTGTTCCCGTGGGGCGTCGCGCTCCGGGACATCGGCTGGCCGGGTTTCATCGCAATGATGATTTTTCTGCTCGAATTCCTGCTGGGCTTTGCCTATATCTGGAAGAAAGGCGGGCTCGACTGGGAGTGATGGGTTAATCGCCGGTTTGCATGAGCGGCCACGCTCGGTCGCTCGTCTGGAGTGGAAAGCAAATGAGTATCGAAGGGGTCTTGAAGGAAGGGTTTGTCACCACGACGGCTGACAAGCTGATCAACTGGACGCGTACCGGCTCGCTGTGGCCGATGACGTTCGGGCTCGCGTGTTGCGCCGTCGAGATGATGCATGCGGGCGCGGCCCGTTACGATCTGGACCGGTTCGGCGTCGTGTTTCGCCCGAGCCCGCGTCAGTCGGACGTGATGATCGTCGCCGGCACGCTGTGCAACAAGATGGCGCCCGCGCTGCGCCGCGTGTACGACCAGATGGCCGAGCCGCGCTGGGTGATCTCGATGGGGTCGTGCGCCAACGGCGGTGGTTATTACCACTACTCGTACTCGGTGGTCCGCGGCTGCGACCGGATTGTGCCGGTCGACGTCTATGTGCCGGGCTGTCCGCCCACGGCCGAGGCGCTGGTCTACGGCGTGATCCAGCTTCAGGCGAAGATCCGCCGCACCAATACCATCGCCCGTCAATAAAGCCCCGAGCGTCCCCTCAATATGGCAAGCAAAATCGAGACCCTCAAGGCAAACCTCGAAGCCGCGCTCGGCGCGCGCGTGGTGAGCCTCACCGAAGCGATCGGTGAACTGACGCTCGTCGTGAAGGCGAGCGATTACCTCGAAGTCGCAAAGACGCTGCGCGACGATCCGAAGCTCCGTTTCGAGCAACTGATCGACCTCTGCGGCGTCGACTACCAGACCTTCGGTGACGGCGCCTACGACGGCCCGCGCTTCGCGGCCGTGTCGCACCTGCTGTCGGTCACGAACAACTGGCGCCTGCGCCTGCGCGCATTCGCGCCGGACGACGATCTGCCGATCGTGGCGTCGCTGGTCGACATCTGGACCTCGGCGAACTGGTACGAGCGCGAAGCGTTCGACCTGTACGGCATCGTGTTCGAAGGCCACCCCGACCTGCGCCGCATCCTCACCGACTACGGCTTCATCGGTCACCCGTTCCGCAAGGACTTCCCGGTGTCGGGCTACGTCGAAATGCGTTACGACCCGGAAGAGAAGCGGGTCGTGTACCAGCCGGTGACGATCGAGCCGCGCGAAATCACGCCGCGCGTGATCCGCGAGGATCGCTATGGCGGTCTGAAACATTAAGGGGGCGTCATGGCAGAAATCAAGAACTACACGCTCAACTTCGGCCCGCAGCACCCGGCAGCGCACGGCGTGCTGCGCCTCGTGCTCGAGCTCGATGGCGAAGTCATCCAGCGTGCCGATCCGCACATCGGCCTGCTGCACCGCGCGACCGAAAAGCTCGCGGAATCCAAGACCTTCATCCAGTCCGTGCCGTACATGGACCGTCTCGACTACGTGTCGATGATGGTCAACGAGCACGGCTACGTGCTCGCGATCGAAAAGCTGCTCGGCATCGAAGTGCCGGAGCGCGCGCAGTACATCCGCGTGCTGTTCGACGAAATCACGCGCGTGCTGAACCACCTGATGTGGATCGGCGCGCACGCACTCGACGTCGGCGCGATGGCCGTGTTCCTGTACGCTTTCCGCGAACGCGAAGACCTGATGGACGTGTACGAAGCGGTGTCCGGCGCCCGGATGCACGCGGCCTACTATCGTCCGGGCGGCGTCTATCGCGATCTGCCTGACGCAATGCCGCAATACAAGGCGTCGAAGATTCGCAACGAGAAGGCGCTTGCGAAGATGAACGAAGCGCGCAGCGGCTCGGTGCTCGACTTCATCGACGATTTCTTCACGCGCTTCCCGAAGTGCGTCGACGAATACGAAACGCTGCTGACCGACAACCGGATCTGGAAACAGCGTCTGGTCGGGATCGGCGTGGTGAGCCCGGAGCGTGCGCTGCAGATGGGCCTGACCGGCCCGATGCTGCGCGGCTCGGGCATCGCGTGGGACCTGCGCAAGAAGCAGCCCTACGAAGTGTACGATCGGATGGATTTCGACGTGCCGGTCGGCGTGAACGGCGATTGCTACGACCGCTATCTTGTGCGCGTCGAAGAAATGCGCCAGTCGATCCGCATCGCGAAACAGTGTATTGAGTGGCTCCGCAAGAATCCGGGCCCGGTGATGACGGACAATCACAAGGTTGCCCCGCCGTCGCGCGTCGGCATGAAGACCAACATGGAAGACTTGATTCACCACTTCAAGCTCTTCACCGAAGGTTTCCATGTGCCGGAAGGCGAAGCGTACGCGGCGGTCGAGCATCCGAAGGGTGAGTTCGGCATCTACCTCGTGTCCGATGGCGCCAACAAGCCGTATCGCCTCAAGATTCGCGCGCCGGGTTTCGCGCACCTGGCGTCGCTCGACGAAATGGCGCGCGGTCACATGATCGCCGACGCCGTCACGATCATCGGTACGCAGGACATCGTGTTCGGCGAAATCGATCGCTAATGGTTGCGCCGCCCGCGAGCGCGGGCGGCGAGCAGTCAGTCACACGCGAAGTCACAAGCGGTATGCGCCGAACCGGCGCGGCTTCGCAAGCTGTCAACAGAGTGAGCGCCAGGTCTGCCGTCCATGCACCCCAGTGTGCGGCAGGTTGTTCGTTCGGTAGGAATTGAAAGAGTCGTGTCTGAAAATGATCTCAGCTGAAGGCCTGAAGGAAATCGATCGAGCGTTGACGAAGTATCCCGCCGATCAGAAACAGTCCGCCGTGATGTCGGCGTTGGCCGTCGCTCAAGAAGAGCACGGCTGGCTGTCGCCCGAACTGATGCAGTTCGTCGCGGACTATCTCGGCATGCCGGCCGTTGCCGTGCAGGAAGTCGCGACGTTCTACACGATGTACGAGCTCAAACCGGTCGGCAAGCACAAGATCACGCTCTGCACGAACCTGCCGTGCCAGCTCGGCCCGCACGGCGGCGCGGAAGCGACTGCCGACTACCTGAAACAGAAGCTGGGCATCGGCTTCGGCGAGACCACGCCCGACGGCAAGTTCACGCTGAAGGAAGGTGAATGCATGGGCTCGTGCGGCGATGCGCCGGTGCTGCTGGTGAACAATCACAG